>CAZOYZ010000338.1:0-6137 GCA_964584045.1 uncultured Prolixibacteraceae bacterium
ATCCGCCGGTAGCATCGCGGGTAAAGGAGCTGGCCCATTGTCCGGGCCAGCCAACGGGGACCCAGTTCCTTTTCCAGGTAACTGAATGTGGACGGGGGAACGATAAATTGTTGCCAGAAATAGGGATCGGTATAGACACTTCCCAATTCATTCTTTTGGCCGGCAGTCCCGGGTCCTGATCCGGGAACATATCCCCAGATATCAAACAGGAAAAGATTTCGTCGTTTTATTTCTGCGACAATGTCCTTGAAATCATCGCGATAGAGGAAAGAATAGACCGGCCAGAGGATATTCCCCAGGTTATACTCGATCGTGTATTTGTCAATGGTACTTTTATAATTGTCATCAAACCAGCGTAAAGAAATGAACTGCTCCCGATCACCCAGTAAAGCAGCATCGGGAGGATGAACCGGTCTTCTCCGGTCATCGGGGTGCTGCCGGGGATTCATCACGTGATTATACAACCTGATTTTGCCTTCAGGGGAACCTTGGGAAAATCCCGTTTCAACGAAAAAGAAAGAAAATAAAATTCCAAAAGCAATTCCAAAAACTGACGTTTTATTCACACGTTTTTCAACTTAACTGTATCTAATTTGCTTTTTAATGGCCAATTCTCCGGAAAACCCTTTTATTTTTGGAAACGGACTCTGCTTTTTTTTAAGTTAAGGATTATTGGATGAGAATTGCAACTTTACCGGCCCCAGCAAACCTGACATCTGGATACGGAAAGTTTCATCACCCCCGGGCCACACTTCCCCGGTCATATAAGCTTGATTCGTCCTGCAATACCGGTCTTCCGGGGCCAGCAGCATGTCGCCGCTCAGCCGGTTGATCCACATATTGACTACTTCTACCTTTAGCTCATTCTCTCCGGTTTTAACCAGTGTGCCAATATCCACCCGAAATGGCTTCTTCCATAAAATGCCGGCAGACTTCCCGTTTACAAATACCTCGGCCACATCACGGACTTCTCCCAGATCAAGGTAACAGGCGTTCCCTCTATTCTCATCTTTTTTTTCAATTATGAAAGTTTTCTGATAGGTCGCTGTTCCGGAGAAGTACCTGATGCCCGGATCCTCAAAATCGGTCCACGACTGCAACCGGTTAAAAACCACTTCCCGTGGCGCTCCCCATCCTTCCGGGAAACTGACCCTCCAGGGACCTGACAGTTCCTGTTCTTTCAGAATGACCGGGCTTTCCATGGCAGGCAGATCCCGTTCCCGGTTGTTAAACACGACAAACATGGAGCCATGCGGGGGCAATTCCATCTGAAAAGCGGTGTGATGACCCTCCTTCCTGTACTCCATCACCCTCGTTTGAATCCCGGTTGCCGGATCCCAGAATTCCGGGTATTTGCCGGTGACCCGGAACCGGACTTCCCCTTTGGCCCACTCTTCGGCCTCATTCCGGATAAAATACACTTCTCCTCCTTCGGTGGTGCGGTGAATATAATCAACTCCCGGTGTGCCGCTGAAATAGAAATCTTTGTCTGTTCCGGTTTTGGAAAGGAACTCTTCTGCGGAGATGCCGTAAATCACTTTTCCTTTCCCGTAAACGCTTTCCGTAATTTCCTTCCCGTCGATGTTCCCCCATAGTTTACCGGCAATATCCTGAAACAGCTTGATGTCTTCCTTACTGTTGTTCAGTCCGGGCAGCGCTGTTGGTCTCGGCCCGATCACCGTGGCGCCTGCCGATACCAGCGCTTCGATCTTTTGCAGGACTGCCAGGGGCATTTGCTCATGGTCAGGTAATAGCATCACCGTATAACTCATTCCGTCCGGGAGGGTGATCCTCCCGTTTTTCACCTCCATCCGGCCCAGGATCACATCCGTGTTGACCACATCGTAGTCATAGCCTTCACTTAATCCTTCCAATCGGGGTTTTTCAGGAACACTGTGGTACACCGGAAAGAAATTAGGGGCCTGGTCGCCGTAGTAGTAACAGACATCGGCCACAAACAGCCCTTGCTGAAGCAGGTAATTACACCGGGATAAATAATCCATGAAAGGTTTTGATTTTTCCCACCAGGTGGTTCCGGGGTTCATGTCATAGCCGGCATGGTAAGTCCGGCCCGGCAAACCGTCTTCAGGCCGGGTACTGGCGAACGTGTGGAAGGTGACGTTGTTCAGTCCTTCGCAATAAGCCCGGTCCACATATTTCTTCATTTCATGAGGTGAGTCTTTCCACCTCCTCCAGGTCGTGAATGATTCGGCATCGACCATTTTCTTGCCATAAATGTGGGCAGCGCTGGAGATTTCCTTGATCAGGAACATGTTCCGGTGCCGGATCCAGAACTCGCCGCGCGGAACAGTGACATTCCCCAGCGCTTTCAAGGCATCGACCGGGCAGCTATTCGAGATCGGGGGTCCGGGCCCCCCGGCTTCGGCTACCAGTTCAGCGTCATATTTTTTCAGGAATTCAGCACCCGTGGTGTAGTGGCTGAAGATGAGCTGATCGCTGACCGTTTTCCGGAAATCATACAAAAACTTATTCCCCTGGTCTTTCAGCTTCCATCCGGCAAGAACCGGCAGGTAACTGGTAACCGGATATCCCTGCCTTTCCTGAAAAATGGCAGGCATGGAATCAGTCCAGGGAATTGACTCTCCCAGCTCCATGCTGTCGAATTCGAAGTATGCCAGCCCTGAATCGGCGGCGTTCTCCGGGGTGATCCCTAACCGGTCCATAAAGTATTTCAAATGCCGTCTGGTGGCTTCCGGGTCGAGGAAGTCGATAAACAGCCCGTTGGATTTCGGGGAGGGGACAATGAGTGACTGGCCGGTATTGGAACAAACATAGCGGATAATGTTCCACCTGCCCGAAGGAGCTTTCCACTCCAGGCGGCCGTCAGAAAACCGGGCGGTCAGGTCGATGACCTGGTTCGGGTCATCAAGGGTTTTGTCATCCCTGTACGGAACAGCCAGCACGGCCACATCCTTATAAAAAACCGGTGTACCGTCCTCGCTAAGCGGGCAAGGTGGCGGGAGTTTGGGAAAGGGCAGTTCCACAGAAACCTTGCCGGGTCCGGTAGCCTGCACTTCAGAAAAGTACAGCGCCTTGGTCGCCCAGTCGGGCGTAACCCACGAACCACCGGCATTCCATCCACTCGAGGCAATGATACCGATCGTCATACCCAGCCGTTTACCTTCCGAAATGGCATGTTTAATGAACGATACAGACTCGTCACCAAGGAAGGCGCCCCCTGCCGGGATAAAATCCGGGTTACTGATAGCGGCCACATCCCAGATCTCGGCCCGCATGATCCCTTTGGCGCGCATCGCTTCCAGATCGCGGGTAATCGACTCTTTGGTCATATTCCCGTTCAGCCAGCACCAGAACACGCCGGGGCGGGACGAAGACGGGGGATTTTCAAATCCCAGGGCCATTTCTTTCATCGCTTCTTCATTATTCTCCTTTCTTACGGAACAGGAAAGTAGCAGAAATGTAAAAGCCAGAAGCAGTGTAAGAATCTTCATTTTCAAGATGTTCTTTTAATTTAGATCATTGGTTGTTCTTCGAACGCTGAATAAACTGCCTGTAAATTTTATCAGCGCACTTTAATCTCATGTATCGTCCTTTTTCATCTTCAGCATCACTTATCATACTTTCCTTTTCAGTTTGACCGATTGCTCAGGGATGTCCATCAGATACCTTCAACAGATCGAAATCCAGAAGTTAGTTGTTAAACATGGTGATCAGACGGGCAATTTCCTGTCTCTTTTTCATCAACAGGTCAGGATCTTTCGTATAATTTGACTCATCCCGAAATAGCTCAGGGGAAAAAGAGAGCGCCTCCCTGGCTTTCACAACAAGGTGATGTTGTTCCGGCTTTGCCTGTTTTATTTTTTCTTCCAACAGCATCATATAATCATAATCCTCAAGACCTTCCCGTAAGATTTCCAGCCGAAGTGAAGGCACCGGTCCATCCGGATATTTGCTTTTATCCTGATTCGGGTCTTTGTTGGGGGGATAAAAAAGTACCCCGTCGCCATTCCCAAATTCGGCGGCTGCCCCTTCCGGCAATTCCATCGCGATATTGTATGACATCGGATCTTCCCAGTAGTTGTGTAACTCACCCGGATAGGTACTTTCCCTGGTATTCCAGCAAGTCGCATTCCATACCAGAATTCCGGTGAGACGATACTGGTAGGACATCCAAAGCCAAATGCGCATATTGATGGCATCCGAATCGATAAACAGGTTCACATGCGGTGCTTTGGGCCAGGTCATCAGGTATGACCACATCTCCCGCCCATCGGCGATCCATTTTTTTGATTTTTCCGGATCAAATTTGGCCAGCACCGGGCATCCGATTTCGGTCACATCCATGATCTCCGGTCCCGGATTATTTTCGGTAATAAATCGTGTCAATTTAGGGGCCACCTCACGGATCGTCATCATGCTTTTTCTTACAAAATCATAATCTTCCTGTTTAGGCTCGTCAATCCAGTACAAGTATTCTTTTCCCAGCCAGCCATTTTTCTCCAGGTGATCCTGAAATCCCTTCAAATAAAGGGTAATTAACTTTTTATACTCCGGGGTACCATTGATAAACCCATTAAACCAACCCACTTTACGTCCCCAAAACGGACCATACGACAACTCTGACGGTCCTATGCAGAAAGCGTTAAATCCGAGGCTGTCCAAATGCTTTCGGGCACCTGTGGCGAAATCTGAAAAATCCAGCGCCACATCCAGATCATCGATATGCTGCTCAAAATTGCCTTCCGGCAAAAGGTTTCTGTCGCAGTCCATATCGATAAACCTGAAATCGTCAAACCAGGCCACCCCGGTTTTTCCCCCTTGTTTATCCGGGATAACAGGGTGCAAGTGAACACTGGCATAAGCCGCTTCTTTCGGGAAAGGGCGGAAAACGACCATCTCGTCAATTGCAGCCGGGTTTTCAGGATCAATATAAACACTGTCTTCGCGCCAGCTTGCGGAACCTTCAAAGAGCATCCCTTTCAACTGCCAGGGGATGAAAGAACGGTCCGGCCGGTAACACCGTACCGTTACCGAATATTTCTTGTCTTTATCCAGTGTTTTGACCCACCATTTCAACAGATAAGGCTTTGACGGATCAATTTTTATCAGGTCTTTATACTGCCCCGATGAGTTACCCCCGGTGCTGTTGTCATTGACCTGGTAGGAATACCTCCCCTGAAAAACCGTATCCGGATCAAAGGTGCCCCCGTTCCACCAAACACCGCTTACCGTTTTTCGGATCGGATACAGGTCATTGATCTGCATGGGAGAAATGCGGTGCTCCTTAAAACTCGCATAATACTTATCCAGCACCTGGTCCAATTCGGCATCGGTGTCCAGGTGATGATACTCGCGGATCATTCCGGAATACAGTCCGAACGATGACCGCATACAAGGGATTTCCGGCAAGGTGAAATTCCAAACCTCAAGCCTGACCGGGATCGTCGTTTCCCATCCGGACGATCTGATTGTGACGGTTGCCGTATACCATCCGGGAGCAGCCTCTGACGGCACCTTCACCGTGAACCACAAAGGAGCATTCACTCCGGCCTCCACCGAAAAAGATCCCTCCACCAAAGGTAATGGATCGGGATACCAGCCTGCTGTGTGAAATCTCCCGCTGGGCTTTGTCACGTGCACATATTCCACTTTCCGGATGGTAACTCCGGTTGAACTAATGAGCTCACCCGATTTTTGTTTGAAATCGGTCATCGATACGGTGATCTCGCGAAGAGCCTCACGCGGGGAAAGCACCAGTTGAAAGCCCTCTGCTTCGTTCCGGGCAGCCTGGATCAGTACTCCCTTCTTTGCAACCGGCACCGGGTCACTCTTCATGATCTTACTGGTGCTCCCTGTCCACCAGATCGCGCAGGCATCGTCTGCTCTGATCAGAAATCCTTGGTTGTTCGCACCTGTGATGCACAGATCGGCTAACATAAACGATAGCCAAAGAAAAAGCTTAACAGTACCGGAAAATCGCTTATGTATAGCTATGTTAATCATATAAAATTTATCATGAAGAATGAATCTTTCAATCTTTAAACCTGTCGTGCAAAAAGCGGCATGGGTATGCTTCGGACCTGTTCCCGCGTAAGTGAACCCCGACTACCTGACAAAAGCGGATTTAAGCGGTCTGCCCGTTACCCATTCGTTTA
>CAZOYZ010000339.1:0-6136 GCA_964584045.1 uncultured Prolixibacteraceae bacterium
TTGTTTTTTCATTTGTTGGTATGAAAAAGCTGGAGATCCAGGTGGATGGCAGGCCGACGCTGAACCTGGTCATGGAAGAAGAAACAGTGGGGATTGACGAAGTGGTTGCAATTGGATACGGCACACAGAAAAAGGTCAACGTGATTGGTTCGGTGAGTGCAGTCAGCGGGAAAGATTTGGCGGTCGCGCCTGTTTCCAGTGTGTCAAACATGCTTGCGGGGCGCCTGCCCGGCGCTGTATTTATGCAGGGCTCGGGAAATCCGGGAGCCAATACCCCTACGATACGGATCCGGGGAAATGCCACGCTTGGGAACAATACGCCCCTGATCGTGATCGACGGGATTACCGACCGTGACATCAATTCCCTTCATCCCGATGATATCGAGAGTATATCCGTATTAAAGGATGCTTCAGCGGCTATCTATGGTGCAAGGGCCGCCAACGGTGTAATTCTGGTCACCACCAAACGTGGTGCAGCCGGCAAATCTCCCACTCTTTCCTACCGGTATTCCCACGGGTTCCAGTCACCGACAAAACTACCGGAGATGGCCGATGCAGCCACCTATGCCCAAATGATCCGCGAGTATCAGTCATACAAGGGAACCCCGGAAGCCAGCATGAAGTATTCGCCCGAGGACGTCGAGAAATACAGATCCGGTGAATACCCATGGACCCATCCAAACACCGACTGGTTCGCCGAAGTTTTTAAAGATTACAGTACGTCCCGTTCTCACAGCGTATCGATAACGGGAGGTTCTCCAAATATCAACTATTATGTCTCTTACGGCTCCCAGCTTGATGATGGCCTCTACCGCGAAAATGCGACCAAATACAACAGGCATAACCTGAAGGCCAATGTGGATATCAAAATCAACGAATTTCTTAGTTTCAGACTGGATTTGACAGGTGTCCAGGAAAACAGGATGTACCCTTCCTATGCCGAAGGAAGTTTAGCCCGCTCATCTCATGAATGGAGGATTTTTGATATCACGACACGCATGTGGCCCACCTCCCCGGCACGCTGGCCAAACGGGTTGCCTGGTCCGGATTTTGAACGGGGTATTCAGCCTGTTGTGTTGTCTTCCAACAAAACCGGTTTTGAGAAAGACAAACGGTATTTCAGCAACAATGTATTTTCGGCCACCTTAAAAATTCCCGGGGTAAAGGGTCTGAGCATGACCGGACAGTATGCCTATGACGTCTTTTACCGGAGAGATAAATTCTTCCATAAACCCTGGTATTTGTATTATCTGGATAAAGATGCCTATCTGGCCGCGGGAAAAACGGGAAAAGAAGACGGGTCGGATTTTCTTATCGAATCGCAGGTTGGCGTTGCAGAACCGTTCTTAATCGAATATTCCGGTGAATCCCATTCAAAAACAGGCAATATCAGGCTTGACTACAGCAACACGTTTAACGAAGTTCATCATGTGGAGGCGTTTATAGCCTATGAGCAGAATGAATATGATTCCGAATCGTTTGATGCCGGACGAAGGTATTTTCTTTCGGACCAGCTACCCTATCTTTTCGCGGGCGGCGACGAACAAAAAACAAACAGCGCAGCCGTTGGACTTGATTCGAGGATGAACTATTTCGGACGTGTCAGTTATGATTACAAAGATACTTATTTGTTCCAGTTCAGCCTCCGCCGCGATGGATCATTAAGATTCTCAAAAGAATCCGGCCGCTGGGGAACTTTCCCTTCTGTGCTGGTGGGTTGGAAAATGTCGAACGAAGAATGGTGGCAAAGGAACCTTGGTGTCATAGACTTTTTCAAGCTGAAAGCTTCCTGGGGCCAGATGGGGAATGACCGCGTCAATGCATTCCAGTACCTCTCTATGTATGAATTTTCCACGGGTATTCCGTTGGGAGAGGATAAAGTGTATGAAGCCGGTCTTACGCAGACAGGAACTCCAAATCCCAATATTACCTGGGAAGTGGCTAACATCGTAAACTTCGGCTGGGAATCGTCATTTTTCAAAAAAATCATGTTTAACACCGATTTCTTTTACGAGAGGCGTAATCACATTCTGGTAAAAAGAAATGCATCGGTACCTCAGTTTGTCGGAATTACCCTGCCCGATGAAAACTATGGTATCGTGGACAGTTACGGTGTGGAAATAATGATGGGATTTAAAGATCATAAAGGTGAATTCAGCTATGGCATAGATGGTAATTTCAACTTTGCGCGGAATAAGGTGATCGAATTTGATGAACCTGAAAATCCGGTGCCGTGGCAGGTGAGGACCGGTAAACCTCAGGATGCTCTCCTCCTTTATAAGTGGACCGGGATCTTCAGGGATGAGGAACACCTGCTTTCCTATCCTCATGTGGAAGGAGCCCAGCCCGGCGATTTAGTGTTAGAGGATTATAATGGAGACAAGAAAATTGATGGCTCCGACCGGCAATTATTTCCTTTTACGGATACTCCCGAGATCACCTTTGGAATTAATGCCCATGTAAAATACCGGAACTGGGAACTTAGTGCGCTCATCCAGGGACACGGCAGGGGTTTAAAAAGACTGGATGATGACATTCAGCGGGGTCTTGCCGGTAATTACTTCAGAAGAGATGCCATTGACAGATGGACACCTGACCATAAGGATGCTTCAAGGCCCAGAGCTTTTAACTGGCAGGATGAGTACTGGAGATCGGACGATTTTGCGAGTACTTATTTTTATGACAAGATCTCATTCGCACGGCTGAAAAACCTGCAATTAAGTTATTCATTGCCGCAGAGTATCCTGAATTCAGTCAAAGCGAAAGATATGAAAGTTTATTTTTCAGGGCAGAACCTTTGGTTACTCTGGTCGGCTCAGCATTTTGCAGATCCTGAGATCAACAGTGTAAGCAACTATCCGCTGATGAAGATATTCTCTTTTGGTGCACAAATATCCTTCTAATCACTTAAAAAAGTATGATCATGAAGAAATACAATATTTATCTGACAATTATACCGGCATTTTTGCTTTTTGCCTGCAATGAAAAGATCTTAGATCAAACTCCTTTGGACAGTTATTCAGATCCCTTGATCTGGTCGGATGCCAATCTCGCCGGCAGATATCTGAATGCCGTGTATGATGAAATCCCCAATGGTAACTCAAAACGCGGGAATCATTATGGCACCGGCACTTTTTCAGGAGAACACACGTATTTAAAAGGAGGTACTCTGACTGAATATGACATGGGGGTCATCAGCCCGGATAATATGGGTACGGACCGTGGTCATCTGAACTGGAACAGATTCACCCAGATCCAGCAGATCAATTATTTTCTTTCCAATATTGACAAGATGCCGGACGAGGCCAGTGCAAAGATCCTGAAAGGGGAGGCGTTGTTCCTCAGGGCTTTATATTATACCCATATCTGCCTGAGTTACGGCGGCGTGCCGCTTTTTGATCAGCCTAACCAGCTCGGAGAAGACTTTTCAGAAATCGGAAGGGCCACTTTCAAAGAAACAGTTGACTTCATCGCGAAAGATTGTGATGACGCAGCTCAGCTACTGAACCTAAAGTCCGGCTCCACCATGGGGAGGGCTACAAAGGAGGCTGCGTTGGCCCTTAAATCAAGAGTCTTGTTGTTTGCCGCGAGTGACCTCACCGCCGATGGCCAGGCCGCGAATGAACATGTAGGTTACAGCAATCCCGACAGAGTGGCGCTGTGGACGGCTGCACGAAATGCGGCAAAGGCGGTCATTGATTTGGGAACTTGTGAGCTGTCTGATTTTGGCGCTCCCAACCAGGAGACAGTAGCTAAAAAGTACTTTGAGTTTTTTAAGGCCTATACCCTGGAGGACAAGGAAGTCATCTGGGGAAGAATGTACAGGCTGGATGTGGGCTTTGCACTGTGGACCAACCGGTGGTGTGGTCCCAACGGGCTTAACTGCTGGGGGAATAATGCCCCGTATGGAAATATGGCCGATGAATTTGAAATGAAGGATGGTTCCGGACTTTTTGATCATTTTACCTTAAATGCAAACAAGGAATACGTCAATACCTCGTCGAAATTCTCAAATAAAAGCATCTATTACAACCGTGAGCCCAGGTTTTATGCAAGTATCCTTCATGACAGCACATTCTGGCAAAAACGCCCTGACGATCTTATCTCGATCGATCCGGAAGGCATTTATGACCGGAGGACCAGGATTGTCCTGGAAAATGGCGTGGAAATCAGCAAGCGTTTTGGCCTGGATACCCGTCAGGGACCCATTTCACCTCAGAATGCGCCTTATACCGGATATCTGATCAAGAAAATGATGGATGATCAGGTGGCCGGAGTGACTGACCGGAATGAAAATATCGTGATCTGGATCCGGTATGCGGAGATTTTGCTGAATTATGCCGAAGCTTCCCTGGAGCTGGGCGATGTTGGCACAGCCACTTCATACATCAATAGAGTACGGAACAGGGCTGGGCTTCCGGATTTTACCGGTGACGTTGAAACGGCGTTGCGGCATGAAAGAAGGATCGAACTTTGCTTTGAAAATACCAGGTGGTTTGACGAAAGAAGATGGAAAACACTGGAAGCGAATTTTGCAGAGCCCTTATACGGTGTCGATATCACGGAGGTGAAAGAGAATGGGGTGACCACCACAACGTGGAAACAGTCGTACGCGGCGCCCGAAAGGGCATTTCATAAAAAGTTATACTGGATCCCTATTCCAAGGGATGAAATAAACCGGGCACCCAAACTGGTACAAAATCCTTTCTACGATTAAAATCGGGAGGGCAATTTTGCCCTCCCGATGATTTGGAAATACAAATCGAAGTGCTTAAATTTCATACGTTATTTTTTCAATTTAGATGTGCATAATTTTCGTACTAAACTTCACCACTTTTTGAATGGTTATCAACGGTATGGAACTCGCCAGGATAATCATACTCCTGTTTGCGAGATATGGCTCTCATGGCTCGTTTCACCTCAGACAGAATGAATCATGCTTAATACAAACAAAATGAAAAGAAACTTTTCAAACTACGTCGTTCTATTGGTTTTTTTATGTTTTACAATGGGTCTCCACGCTCAGATACCCGTCGAACCGAACGATCCGGAGAATCCGGATGTCCCTTCTTTTTATAAGTCAAAACTTACGGACATTAAACAGGAATTGGCCGGCGTCAAGTTGGGAGAAGTAAAGCAGATCGCTGAATCTCCCGGAGGACTGCCTGTTTATGCGGTCTGTTACGGGGTAAAAGATAATTTTCATTCCCAGGCAAATTACAACTCGGCAGTTGCCGCAAGGAATCCGGGATATTTTGCAAAGAAGACAAAAGCAGTTAAACCCGTTGTCTTTTTCCTGGGACCGGTCCACGGACAGGAAGGGGAAGGGATTGCCGGACTGGTCAACCTGATCCGGGTTGCTGAAACGGGAAAAGATCACCGGGGCAAAGAATGGGCCGGCTTAAAAAGCAGCATGGACCAATGCCGGGTGATCATTATCCCATGTGGAAATCCGGATGGTCGTAAAAGATGTCCTTACGACGGCTTCGTGGGATTGCCGGGCGAGATCATGACCAAGTACGGGCAGGGCACCCACAGCGACGGGACGTTGTGGAGATGGCCGGAGGCAAAATCGCTGCATCCGATGAAAGGGGATGTCGCTTTATTGGGCGCTTATTATAACAATGACGGGATCAACATGATGCATGATGATTTTTTTCTTCCGATGGCTGAAGAAACCAGGGCTATCCTGAAAGTTGCCCGTGACGAAGCGCCTGATATGACGGTTTCGCTTCATTCGCACAATTATCCTCCCTGTATTTTGCAGCCCGCACATGTGCCTTATTTTATGAAAGAACGGGTTGCGGTGTTGGCCAACCGGTTGAACGATCATTATAAAAATCAGGGATTGCCTTATATGGCAGACGGATGGCAATCAAAAGCACAAGTGGATGACGAGAAATTTCCGCCACGCGGTTCCTTTAACCTCATCAGCGCTCTGCATCATATTTCGGGGACCATGTCTTTCACATTCGAATGTTGCCACGGGACTGTGGATGACAGAATTAAAATGTCTCCCGTGGATTATGATACCATTGTGGACATCCAACTGAACCTGTACCAGGAGATGTTCAATTATTTGCTGGCAAACAGGTTGTGTTGGGAGTGAAGTTTCAGCACGCGCAGTATTCCGGGG
>CAZOYZ010000340.1:0-3822 GCA_964584045.1 uncultured Prolixibacteraceae bacterium
CCGGTGTTCGTCACATCCACAGAAAGCGTTGTATTTCCGTCCGGTGAAATTTGTTCATCCCCAAGCTTCATATTTTCCAATTGAAAGGTAGTATAACTTAATCCGTATCCAAACGGGAAAAGGGGTTCGGGCGAAGAGCGGTAAATTCTGCGAGGCCTCCCGCCATCGAGTTTGTTATAGAACAAGGGAACCTGCCCTACGTTACGGGGTACAGTAATTGGGAGTTTTCCACCCGGGTTTGTTTTTCCGAACAACACATTGGCGATCGCGGTTCCTGTTTCCTGTCCCAGGTACCATCCCTGCACAATTGCAGGAATATGTTCTGCCACCCAGTTTATCGCCAGCGGTCTGCCACCCAAAAGCACAACGACACACGGTTTCCCGGTCGCATAAATTTTCTGCACCAGTTCCAGTTGTCTCCCTCTTAACCCCAGGTAATCGGTATCCTCATTTTCGCGGCAGGTAGCCTCTGAGCCACCGATGGCGAGGATCACGACGTCCGACTGTTTCGCGATTTCAACCGCCTCTGTTATCCGTTCGGTTTCCGGAACGCCGGTTTTTGGTCGCGCATCTTCAGCCGAACGGGTTAATTCCAGGCTAAACTGCCCGTCATAATCGGCAGGGGCATCCGTATCAATACCGGTACCTTCGGCGTACTTTACTTCCGCCTTGTTGCCGGCATAGTTTTTTATCCCTTTCAAAATGGTAACAAAATACTTCAGCTTTCCAATGCCGTACCCGCCCACTCTGACTGCATCGGCATTGGGTCCGATTACCGCGATTTTTTTGATTTCAGCGATGTTCAGCGGCAAAATATCATTCGCATTCTTTAACAGGATGATCGCCTTTTCGGCGACCTCCAACGCGAGTTCGTCGTGGCTTTTATCGTGAATCACTTTCCGGTTGATCTTCCTGTCATGCATGTCTTTTACTGACGTAAATCTTGTCGTGTCAATGTCCCGGTAACGTCCAAAAGGATTGGTATAATACACGGGAGGACATCCTTCGATCTCAAGGTATTCCTTTTTTGACGGAACTTCGGTGTCAAACAGTCCCAATGCAAATTTCACCCGCAGGTTCATCGCAACGGTTTCATTCAGCAGATCCTCCGAAATCATCCCGCTCTTTATTGCTTCCTCGATGGATTGGGTTCCATACATCCGGTGAAAATAATCAAGGTTTTCCGTGCTGATATCAAGTTCCTGGTGAATGCCGGCATTCATCGCTTTAAAAGCAGTGGAAGCATTATCCGGGGTATAATGAAACAGACTTTTCACCCGCCAGATATCCTGATTATCGGAGATCACATGTCCGTTCCACCCGTACTGATCCCGTAAAATTTTGTTCAGGATATGGTCATTCGCATGACAGGGAACTCCGTTTAACAAATGATGGGCCGGCATGATACTTGACACCTTTGCCTTTTCGATGGCCATGCGGAAAGGATACAGGTGAATGTTTTGCAGGTTATATTCCGAAATGTCCATCGCGGCTCCGTTTGCCCCGGACATGGGCTCTCCGTCGCCCACATAGTGCTTGGCACATGCAAGGATGTGGTTCTTATCGAAACGCTGCCTGCCCCGGCCCTGCAATCCATTGATATACGCAGCCCCGATTGTTCCGACTAAAAAAGGGTCTTCACCGTAACTTTCTTCAACCCTGCCCCAGCGAATGTCGCGCACGACAGCAAGCATGGGAGAATAACACTGGTGAACACCATAAGCCCGGGCCTCCCGGGCAACCACATTCCCCATTTTCTCCATCAGTTCCGGACTCCACGTGCTGGCCATGCCAATGGCCTGCGGAAAGCGGGTAGCCCCGTTTCCCATGAAACCATTCAAGCACTCTCCTGCAATTAAATTAGGAATACCAAGTCGCAAATTCGCATTGGAATAAATATTGGAACCGTAATAGTAGGCATTTAACTGATCGATCTTTTCAGTGAGCGTCATTTGGGAAATCAACGCCTGGATTTTCGTTTCGTCCACGTCCGGAAAAATATCCGGTTTCTGTGAAAACAGGTTATGGCAGAAACACATGGACAGGAGCAAAACAAATGCTTTCCCCATTAGTATTTTCATTTCGACTATTTTATTGATTTCGTTCATCCCGGGTTGCAATATGCAGCTTGCATCTTCAGATCTGAAGATTTCGCACCTCTCCCTGTTTCATGGCTATCCTTTTCCCCATGAAATCGAATTCACAATCCTTCCAGGCTTCAAATGTCAGCACCGCACGGTGATCCTCGATTTGTCCGCTGACTTTCACCCCGGAAAGCGAATAGATATCCCGGAAAAGGACTTTCCCATCCCACGGATTACATCGGGCTATTTCCAGCTTCCCAAACCAATCCGTCACCAGGTTGTTTAACAATGTTTGCACCATCAAACCATTTGTAACCAGGTAAAACGAACGCCCGTGGGCGCCACTTGTTTCATACACTTGTATCCAGTCGGCATCCACATAATCCGATTTCCGAAGGTTATTCCAGTCTTTTTGCCAGCCTCCCGAATCTCCCATCCGCGAACCTGCCAGTAAAAACTCGCCCAGCGTCCAGCCTGCAAAAAAGGGTTTCCGGGAATCGACCGTGATCTCGTACCGGTACTTGTAAGCAGTAGCCGTCGATTTTGATACTTCGTTATCGATCGGCAGATAGGCCAGAGGATTAAGCTGTACCGGATGTTTCTGCTTCCCAAAGTTTTCTTTGCCGCTTCCCTGGTTTGAATAATAAATTCCCTGTTCTGATTCCAGCGGAGAAAAAGCCAGTCCGTCTCTTAAAACCTGCTGATAAAAACCATCGGCATCCAACTGATACGCGATGGCCTTCTGGAAACAATATTTGGCGCTGGTTAATGCACACAGGTAATCTTTCTTATTTCTTCCCCCTTCTTCATCCTGTCCCAACGACGGCAAAACAAACAGATGCCATAAGCCATCGGCTTCCTTTTTGCAGATACTTCTGTAAAACAATGCCGTTTCCCTCACCAACGGAACAGCATATTTTCTTGTCCAGCTCGTGTCATTCACAAAAACGGCTGTTTCATACGCCATCCGGGCAAGGTATCCCGAGTTGTGTATTTCATAATAACAGTCATTGGGTGGAAGCGGATCGTGATATCCCTTAAAGTCACCGTAAGGAAAAACCCATGGTGCATAGACACCGTCAGCGCCCAGCAATCGTTTTGTGTAATCTTTCATTCCCTGGGTTTTTTCGGCCCAGTATTCGATCCAGGATTTGGCAATATCTATTTTCCCCGAGGATAACAAGGCCCCATGGATATACGACAAGTCCTGCGGGAACGGGAATGGCCAGCCGGAACCTGTAAAACCCATGGGAGGAGCCATGCCCAACTTGTCGTCCTCAAATGAAGACAACAAGTAAGCCATTGAGCGAACCCACATTTTTTGCGCGTTGTCATCAGGTAAGGCAAGGCAGGCGGTATTCGCCCATTGCTGATGCCACCAGTTTACGGTGCGCGACAAAGACTGTTCGATTGTTCCCTCCGGCTCGTCATTGACCGAAATCAAGATAAAATTCTCCCCTTCATGCAGTTTTAGATGGAGCCGCGAACCCTCCGCATCCACGTCGGTATTCGTTTTCAGATGAAGCGTTGAAGACGCGTTCAAACAAGACAAGTCCACCTTCCATATCCCCGAATTACACTGAACGGAAGAAGTTTGTATAAGTTTCTGGTCATAATGAACATGCAGTTTTTCGTCGGGGGCAATAATGATATCCGAAATAGCTCCTGTTACTTCCAGTTTCAGTCCCGCCATGTTCTTTTCGACCGGGTCGAACCACGTGGTTAACGTCACCTTGTT
>CAZOYZ010000340.1:3922-6126 GCA_964584045.1 uncultured Prolixibacteraceae bacterium
TTTCTGCTGTTTATCTTTGTCACTGGTTTGTGTCCGGTTTCCGCATGAAGCAAGAAAAAACAGAACCGAAAAAACGAAAAATCTGCCTGTACTCATAACGCTTTGATTTAAAATAATTACAAAACCTGAACGCTTCCCTCTAACCGGGTATCGGCAGCATTTCTGCCGACGAACAGCTTGAATTCGCCGGGCTCGCTGACAAATTCCAGATTTCGGTTCCAGAAGCAGAAACTCCTGTAGGGTAGTTCAAGGACAATTTCCCGGCATTCACCCGCTTCGAGTGTGACCCGTTTAAACGCTTTCAGCTCCCTCATGGGGCGGACTACCGAAGCGATTTCATCGTGCAGGTAGAGCTGCACCACCTCGTCTCCTTTAACCTTCCCGGTATTTTTCAGGGTGAATCTGACTTCAACCGTTTCGCCGTTTTTCACGTCCAAAGGCACAACGAGGTTTGAATATTCAAATGACGTGTAACTCAGACCAAACCCAAACGGGAACATCGGTTTTCCGTCGTCATCGTTGTAAACATAATCGCGTCCTGAAGGTTTGATATCGTAATAAACGGGCAGTTGCCCTGCATGACGTGCCCAGCTAAAGGGAAGTCGTCCTCCCGGGTTATTGTCGCCGAACAAGGTTTCGGCGATGGCAACGGCTCCTTGTTCGCCCGGGTACCAGGCTTCGAGCAAGGCATCCACGTTGCCGATCCAGTTCCGGATATCGATCGTTGACCCATTCTGCAGCACAACAATGGTTTTTGTGCCGCTTACAGCCAGGCCGGCAATCATTTCTTCCTGGTCGAGATTGATGACCGGGTTTTCGGCATCCTCCACAATCATGGCATTATCAAGGCTTTTGGCCGCCTTCACCGGTTTCGACGGCAAAGCCAGCAAACTGCGGTCATGCCCTTCGCCTTCGCGGATAGAGCCAAAAAAGATCACCACATCGCAGGTTTTTGCCAGTGATGCTGCATCTGTTTCGGGCTGGTGTAAAACCACTTCCGCTTTTCCTTTCAAGCGTTCTGTCAAGGCCTGATAGGGCGTGGGGGCGTCGGCGCCTTTCCATCCGCCATAAGGTCCGGAATAGTCGCCCAGACTGAGGACATTGGCAGCGGGTCCGAACAGTCCGATCCGTTTTATGGTTCGATCAGAAAGCGGCAGCAGCCCCTCTTTATTTTTCAGTAAAGTCATGACCTTTCGGGCAGCTTCCAAGGCCAAATTCTTATGTTCCAGGCACCGGACAACTTCATCGGCTTTTTCTGCATCGACATAGGGTTGGTCGAACAAGCCCAGTTCAAACTTGCAGGTCAGCACCCGGCGCAGCGATTGGTCAATCTGTTTTTCGGAGATACGTCCGCTTTTTACCAGGTCAAGCAGGTTGATGTTTCCGCGGGGCAAATCCAAGTCCAGCCCGGCTTCGAGGCACTGCGCCTGCGCTTCCGGATAACTATCGGCCAAATGGTGCGCTTTGTAAACCCCGTTTACCCCACTGTAATCCGAAACAACAAAACCGCTAAAGCCCCATTCGCCGCGTAAGATATCATTCAGCAACACCTTATTGGCATGACAGGGGACCCCGTCGATGGAATTATAGGCTGCCATTACCGAACGGGCCCCGCCTTCGACGAAACAAGCCCGGAAGGGTTCAAGAAAAGTCTCGCGGAGCACCCGCCAGGAATTGTTCGATGCGTACGAGTCATGGCCGGCATCGCCGTAGTTATCCACAAAATGTTTTGGTGTGGCGATCACCCCCCCCTGTTCCAATGCTTTGGTGTAAGCAACGCCCATGCGCGAGCAGAGGAAAACATCTTCGCCATAGCTTTCTTCGGTGCGGCCCCAGCGCGGATCGCGTGAAATGTTGACCACCGGCGCCAGAACCTGCCGAACGCCCACAGCACGCAGTTCAGTCGTAACCGCCTGGCCGACCTTGAAATAAAACTCATCGTCAAAAGCCGCCGCCATCCCAATGCTCTGCGGAAAACAGGTGGCGTTTCCCCATTGAGCACCATGCAGCGCTTCGCCATGCTGAAGCACCGGAATTCCCCACCGATTGGCTTCAACCGATTTTCGGGTATCCGCATTAATAGCTTCGGCACAGGCACTGGCTTGTATCGGTTCGTTGGCATCCTTATGCATAAAATGCCCGATGTTACGCACGTTCCCCACCCTAAAATCCCGGTCTTTGTATTCGTGCATAAACTTCATCTG
>CAZOYZ010000341.1:0-6097 GCA_964584045.1 uncultured Prolixibacteraceae bacterium
CTCGCCAATAAACATCACCTTGGGCGTAAACTGCGGCGTTCATGGCTCGTTTCATATGTTTTCTCTTTGTTTATACTCCTGTTTGTTTCAATCCCAGGCCCTAAAAATAGGAAAAATACCGGTCATCCGTGCTGACGGGATTGCCGTCAGTGTCACGGATTGCTGCACAAGCCGTAGTGTGAGTCACTTTTTTGATGGCATTGCCCGGATTATTAAATCTTTTTTGTTCCGGTAACGTTTAATTTAGAAGAATTCAGGAACTTTATTTCAATTTCAAAAAAAAGACAATTAAACAGAAAATAACGATGAATAAAACATTTGGCGCAGGTATTGATCATGGTAAAAATACCATAAACAATAAAACGATCATTCAGTACATCAACTTAAAGCTTGCTGCTCTTGGTTATCCATACTATCAGGATGAACGAACCGCTCACTTTCTTGAAATTGCAGCACCGTTGCTGAGCAATTATAAGGAACAGTCCAGGTTATTGATCAATCATCTGTCACCTGTCGGGAACAGGATCCAAAAGTTTCTTGATGAATACCTCAGCGACGTTCCCGGAAATAAGATCTCATTGCCCCGGAACTCTTTTGTTCTGGATACACACGGTCTTGCCCGGATGATGTCCGTACCTCCTCATGCGTCTGTGTACGAAACCGATATCGTAAAAACTTACCGTACCGCACAGGGGATCCTCCACAATCCCAAAAGTGATAAACGTACCACAAAAGGAGTATTCCATGTTTGTGAGGGAGGGTTGCCCGTGCCGAACGATAAAAAGTCTGTTCCAAAAGCTACGTTTGCCCGGTTGCTCAGTGCCGCATTTAATCCTCCGAAAGAGCTGATGAGGCTTCCGTTTACCTCAGGTCAGAAAGAGCAGGCCGAATTATTTGTCAGTTTGCTTTTAAGGCCGGTCGTCGTTCCTGAAGTTGAAGGGATTATCAGGGAGAAATCGATGGAGATCTGCTTTATGGCCCCGGGGAACCTGATCGGCAATCTCGATTTTGTGGAGTCGATCTTCGGAAATGCCGGCGACCCGTACCTGCCCGAAAACGACGCGGCCCTTGATGCTGAAAGCTGGACCGGTCATACCGGTTTGGTGATCCTGGCCACTCACCTGGTCGGATTAAAGAAGAAAGAACTGGGACTTCCTCATTATGACCAGGCCACTGAGCGGCAACGCCATGACGGGATGTGCTGGAAAAATGAAGATGAGCTTTATAACGATGGTAATGCGTTTAAGGTCACGGCGCGGGATGAGCGGGGAGTGGTTGTAACCATTATTGCAGATAATTATTTCGGCTATTGCAAAAAGGAAGTCAAAACACAGATCAGTTATTCGGCGAACCTTTTCGGTTTGGCAGAGGAGGAACACGCCGGGGGAGCATTGGCCTTTCACTCTTACGATCTGGGCGAACGGTTTCACATAGACGACCGGCTTCCGCAAAACGAGCTGACGTTTCAGAAGCTGACCGGACTTTACGGGGAAGTAATGGATGTTCAGCCCGAAGGTTACGCGATTGATAAAAGATTTGATCACATTCTTTATATTCCGGAAGATGCGCAGTTCAATATTTTTGAGCAATCCGTAAGCTGGACCGTGGACGGAAAGAGGCAATCCATCCGGCTTGGACCTGAATACTACTACGTATTCCCTTCGGGATATAAGGTGGTCATGAGAAAGCGTCTGAACGGAAAGCGGTGGCACCTCACCGGGACAGTCGCGGAGGGCACCCTGTGCCACAAACCCTGTACGGTCTCGGGAGGCGGAAAATCGGAAATATCCAAATCGATCAAAGATGCCATGATCCAGGGTTCGGTCATTGTCTCGGACTTGCCCGGTGAACTGGATCGGGTGGAAGAGATCATGAACATGGATTTTTCCCATCGCTTTAAGGTGCCCCTGATTTATACCGTGCCGTCACGGAAAATACTGGATCCCCGCAGGACCCTGGGATCAGTCATCAAATTGCTTACCCCTTCCGACGAATATACCGAAGAATATAATCAATGGCTGAAATCCGTTCCGGAAAAGATCAAGGATTTGATCTATATTGTCAAGCGCAGGTATCATACTGAATGGGACCAGCATTGGCGGGACTATTTCTCGGTCGATCAGGTTAACGGGATCCCGGGAAATGAGCTGAAATTTCAAAATCTGAAGTTGATCACCAACTATCTCCGGTTAGGGCATGATCCTGACCATTCATGGCGGATATTCCAGGTACGGCAGGACTTTTTCCCGGCCGAGAAGGTACAGGTCGAAGATGACATTACCGCCTCTGTAGTATTGCCTGCGGGTCAGTTATCCGGCTTAAATCCAGACTATCATCATCCGAGCGTCAAAATGCTGACCAACTGCGAGTCCCGGCTTTTCCAGCGGCCGGACGACTGCGTTGTAAAGGGTTATGACAAGCAGGCCGAAAAGGATTTGTCTTCACCCAATACCTTCCTGTCTAATTTTGAACCATTGACAAAAGAGGATGTTTGCAGGATCAGGGAAGATACCATGGGATTCGATTATTATACCGACCCTGTCAGGGAGCTGATCAATCATTTTCTGGACGACGGCGAAGCGGAATACCTGGTTGTGCCTTCAGAGCCGCGCCTGGTTGACGGTGTTCCTTCAGCCAATCCCCGGTATTTGCAAACCCGTCCCGATCTTGTCAATCCGGTCGAGAAATATCTCGCCGAAGTTTGCACGCGAATCTTCCGGAAAATCCCGCCCGATAAGCCGCTGTACCTTCCTGTAAATGCCGTATTGCCCGGTCGCCGTAATAATCCGGCCGACCCGGCGAATCATGTCCCGCCGCTGGCCATCTATAATCCCATACACTACCAGGAACTGCCTGAACTGTTTATCGATTTTATATGCAGTGTGACAGGGAAATCACCCTCCACAACAGGATTCGGATCGGAAGGAGCGCTGACCAAAGGGCCGTTTAATAACCTTCTGGTTGCCGCCGACCTGAACAATGCCTTCCTGTCGTACATTCTGACGGGCTATGAGCCTCTTTCGTCGGCTGCAGGATATGTAGGGCCAAAATACAGAGTTGATCATGACATCAGTCTGTTGATGCCCGAAATTGTTTCCCGGATGTCGGTGGAAGAACGTCTGCCGAAGTATTTGATCGAAAACGGCTACCTGGAAAAAATTGAGAACTTCGAATACCAGGGTGAACTGATCGAGGCCAGCCTGCTGGGATACAGGATCACCATCAAATTTGTGCATCATTTTCTCGGGCGGATCTTCAGTAACCCGGATGCGGTATTTACAGAAGAAATGCTGCGGCCCGAATTACAGGATATGGAGACATTTGTCCTGTCGATGAAGAACTTATCCGTCACGCAGAAGAGGGTTGCCCGCGGACTGATGACCGACGGTACCTATGAGGCTTTGTGTCCTCCGCTTCAGGCACTGTTGAAGATCATGGTCGACGGGAACTTTGAAGGGAAGGACCGTAGTCATCCTGATTTTCGCAGCCTGTTCACCCGCGGGTATGTCCTTGGCAGCGACTGGTACCGAAAGCGGCTGTTGGTGAAACAGCAACGGGACACTGCTTTTTGGATGTCAAATATCAGCTATCTTGAAAATGTGCTGACACTGAAAAATTACGAAGAAACCGCAAAGATCCTTGGTCTGACCGGCAGACTTGAACATGCATGCAAACAGTTGAAGCATGTTCAGTCCGAAGCTTATCTTGATGAATTATTCGGCACAATCGGTGCAGATCCGTTAAGATAGGGCCGGCGATAACCGCCCTTTGTCCAAAGATTCCCGCTACTGGGGATTTGTCCCTGACGAATATATCGTTGGCAAAGCCAGCCTTATCCTTTTTTCCAACGACTCAACGGGTTTTAAATGGGACCGGTTGTGCCGGTTAATCCGGTAAAATTTTTGAGTGTCTGAAAAATCTGAAGTTTTTGAAGGATTTTAGAGATCATTTCTTTATATTTATTTCTTTTTATATACGTAATGATTACAATTGGTGCGAATTGACTTGTGTAACTTTAGGATTAGCAATGTCGCAATTATCCTTCAAAAAGCTCATTATGAAAGGAATCACTGTTTTCTTTGTCGCGGGTCTCTTTTTGATCAGTGTCCGGCCTCAAAAGTTTAAAAGTACTTCGTTATGATCAAATCAGGTATATTCACCTGCGTGTTATTCTGTATCCTTCAAGGGTGTAATAAGCAGGACTCAGAGATCGTATTTCCAATCGATAAGCATGTTGAAACAGAAATTATTTTGGCCGATTTGGTGATTAAACGGACAACAGATATCTATATTACCGATTCTTTACTGATCGTTCAGGAGCCCAATACTTCCGAGAAATACCTGAAATATTATCACTTAGGTCGCAAAGAATTATTGGCCGAATTTGGGCAGACAGGAAAAGGCCCGGAGCAAATGATCACCCCTTATTTGACTCATGTGGACACCTATTCTTCCCGCGTTTATTTGTTTGATCCGAATCTCAGGAAAATGCATGTTTTTGATGTCGCTCAATTGTCTGAGAAACCGGATACCATAATTGATCTTAAACTGAACCCGAAGAAGGGTAGTAGCGATTGGGTATTCTTTGTGACTCAGCCTTCAGGCAATATTGTTTATGGCAGAGGGCTGCTTAGAAACGGATATCTGGCTGCAATCGATACGAAGACAGGAGAACTAAAATACTTTGGAAAGTATCCTTTAAAATCAAAGCGTTCCAATAACCTGAATATGAGTGAAGCTTGCAATGGTCCGCTTACCCTTTCTCCGGATAAAAAGCATTTGGTGCTGGCTACAAGCAAATTCGGCTATTTGGCCTGTTATAAAGTTGACAAAGAGAAAACGGAATTATCGTGGGAACACCGGTTATCTGTTCCCGAATATAAAATGGATGACCGGCAAGTGATCTTTTCTTCACAAAATAAGACAGGAACGATGGACCTGGCCCTGACCAATGATAAAATATTCCTGTTGTATCAGGGAGATGCATTCCGGAATTATCATAGTAGCGATCCGGAGCATTATCCGCGGATCGTAATGGTTTTTTCGATGGATGGAAAACCGTTGGCCAAATATCATCTTGATCATCCTGCTTCGCGCATCACGGTCGATCATGATGAAAACATTTACTGTTTGACATCCACTCCGGAGTATAATCTTGCAAAACTCAAAATTAACTAACCCTCCATCATATGAACACACAAATAAAGCATGGTCTTTGGATAATACCGATCGTTTTTTTGACTATTTCATCCTGTAATTCCGTCGATTATTCATCCTTAACCGGAAAGGAGCTTCGTATTCCGGAAAAATTAAAAAACAACAGACTGGAACTTCATGCTGACGGCAACCGGACGATTTACTGGATTGGTGAAGACTTTGACAGAAACAGACGGCATATCCGGGAACTGATCGATGAAATTACTCCGGTATTGTCCGATCTGCGTTCAGATGTTTTTATCCTGGTGAACCGTAACCTTGAGAAGGAATTTAAAGCCATTGAGACACAAGTCCCGGTAACGGTCTATTATGTTGACGAAAATGTGTTGAATTTTCCGAAAACGGCTCAAAAACGAAAAAAATCATTTCCATCCAGCCTGATTAAGACAGATTCCGGTTATGTGATCAAAACTGTACAGGAGCTTAGGTTTTTATCCCTCTCTCCTTCACGATAAGATTAATCATATCTTATAACGCTATTTTCATTTATGTGCCTTAAAATATCAATGAAACTATATATAATACGCGTTAATTATAAATTTATTAAATTTGTAAAATAAAAAGAGGCTGGAATGAAAAGTATATCAAGAGAATTAGTGGGGGCGTCTGCGGCCCTTATCATCCTGACGGTTTTGACGAAAGGAGATAACTACGGATATGAAATTGTCCAGAGGGTCAAAGACCTGAGCAATGGCGAGATCAAATGGCAGGAAGCCGGTATTTATCCGGTGTTGAAAAAACTGGAAAATGACGGGATGATCAAGTCTTACTGGAAAGTCCAGGAAGGTGAACGTCCCCGGAAGTACTATTCGCTTTTGGCGGACGGGAAAAAGCAACTGGAACAGAATATGAACGACTGGAACCTGGTTCAATCTGTCAT
>CAZOYZ010000342.1:0-666 GCA_964584045.1 uncultured Prolixibacteraceae bacterium
GTGGGCAACTGGGCTGTTGGATATAATATTCAGCGGAATAACCTTCGCATTTTGAGGTATGCCGACGTCGTCCTGCTGAAGGCGGAAGCGCTCGTTCGAAGTGGCGGAAGTAAAAGCGAAGCAATTGGCCTGATTAACCAGGTACGCGAACGTGCGAGGAAATCGACGGCAGATGGCACTGAAGCTGCAGTTCCTGCTGACCTGAATACCGGGGAGACTAATGCCGGTACGATATTGGACTGGATCTTCCGGGAAAGACGGATTGAACTGGCCTTTGAAGAGGGACACCGCTGGTTCGATCTTCGCAGACGGCATATCGCCGGTGAGATCGATTTGAAAACGTGGGATTTCGCTTCCCTGAAACCCGATTTCAATTTCGACGATTTTAATGTCTCGTTCCCCATTCCGGAAGGAGAGATCATACAAAATCCAAATCTGATCCAGAATACGGGGTACTAATCCAACAAGACCATGCGAAAAAGCGATGGCAGCCGATTTACTGTCATCGTTTTTTCGTATAAATTTTCAAACAGAGATGAAACAGATAAAGAAATACCTGATCATTGGCCTTGTTCTCACGGCTCTGGCCCCCCGCGCGGAAGAATATTTTGTAAGTCCCGACGGAAACGATCAGTATTCCGGAACCGACGGCAGGCCTTTTCACAG
>CAZOYZ010000342.1:676-4715 GCA_964584045.1 uncultured Prolixibacteraceae bacterium
TCACAGTATTTTTAAGGCTTCTGAGAAAGCGATGCCTGGCGACACCGTGACGATCCTGAAAGGTGAATATAAGCTGTCTCGGCAGTTCCGTCCTCCGCGTTCAGGTACTCCTGCAAAATGGATCCTTTACCGGGGCGCACCGGGACACACCGTCATTTTCGACGGGAGCCGCATCAAAAAAGCCGTTCAGGGAAATGATTCCGTAAAATTTAGCCGTTTAACCCAGGGAATCTTTCAGATTGAACAGGTCAATTACCTGCGCTTCGAAAATATCGCAGTCCGTAATTCAAATGCGGCGGGTTTTATTATCAGGGGTCCCGAATGTAAAAAGATTGAGTTGATTGGTTGTAAATCGGACTGTACTTATAATTCAGGAATCGGGCTGTGGTATTGCGATTCCGTTCAGGTCTCTGACTGTGAAATTACGCGGGCCAATGGCGATGCCCCGCAACATGAGGCGGGGCAGGGGGAAGGAAGTGAAGCGCCTCATGAAGCGCTCTCCATCTGCGGAGCGCGTTTCTTTGAAATTTGTGGAAATCATATTCATCACTGCTATAAAGAAGGCATTGATTGCAAGGAAGTAAGCAGGCACGGGCTTATTCATCATAACCTTGTGCATGACCTGCCCAGACAGGCTTATTACGCTGACGCCTGGTTCGGACTTCTCGAAGATGTTGAGTTTCATTCTAATACCGCCTACAATTGTATGTGGGGTTTTGCGATCAGTGTGGAAGGAAAAGATTCAGAGCTCCGGAATATCCGCTTTCATCATAATCTGATCTATCAGATAACGGCTTCCGGGATATTGTTTGGGAAGTGGGGCCATGACCTGTTGCGATCGGATATCCATATCTACAACAATACGTTTTACCGCTGCGGGTCACCGCAGGTGTTCAGCGGAGGCGTAGGGAGTATCGATATCCTGTCGCAAAACTTTCGTGACGTCTATATTTACAGGAACATCTGTGATAAAGGCTGGGATTACGAAATGGGCTTTACATTTGCTCCGGGAGAGGTGAAAGAAGCTCTGACCGAAAGGAATTTTGTGGCTGCGGAGAATTTGTTCGAGTGTACTAAAAACCGACCGAGCCGCAAAGGCCAGTTTGATGTTATGGTTTATGAATACCTGCCTCCCGATAACCAGGTTGGTGCGCCTTTGTACCGCAATGAACTGAAATTCGATTTTGTACCGGAAAAGATCCCTGAAGTAAAATCTTCCGAAAGGAAGTGGAAATATGAACCATCTCCGTGGTTTGGGGCTTTTGAGCCTGTAAACCACGAATGATTGAACCAGACCAACAATCCGTCTATGATATCTGTTAAATGTCAAATCACATTGATAATGAAACATATGGAAACATCGGGAACACTTAAGTTGAAGTCAGGATCCATGTACGTATTGGTTTTATTGAGGACCGCTATAGGCTGGCACTTTTTGTACGAGGGAGTTACAAAGCTTGCATCTCCCGGATGGAGCGCTTCCGGTTATTTATTGAATTCCACCGGATTCTTTTCCGGATTATTTCAGTCAATGGCACAAAACGAGATGGTATTGAATGCCATTGATTTTTTGAATGTGTGGGGACTTATCCTTATCGGGTTAGGACTGTTTGTCGGACTGTTCACAAAGATCGCACAGATTGCGGGGATTTTACTGTTGCTGCTTTATTATCTGTCGAATCCGCCATTTTTTTCCAATACGGGAGTGGGGTTTGAAGGTACGTATATGGTCGTCAGCAAGGATTTTTTAGAAATCATCGCATTGGTTGTTTTGTCATTCTTTCCGACAGGAAAGTTCCTCGGGCTGGATGGTTTAATAGCTGGGTTTCTTAAAATGCCTGTTCAAATTGTGAATCAAATAAGCAGACGCGAACAAAATGTTCAGCAATCGCAGGATGTAAGCAGTCTAAGGCGCAGGGAGATGTTGAGGCATTTGGCCACTTTGCCGGTGTTGGGCGCGTTTTCTTTGGGGGCGCTTGCGAAATTAAGAATGGACAGCAATGAAGAGAATAATCTTGTTGACTCAACCTCCGGTGCGAGTATGAAGAAGTTTGAAATTAAAGGTCTGGATGAACTAAAAGGAGAACTGCCCACAGGAAAAATAAAAGATAAAATATTCAGTAAAGTGATTATGGGCGGGAACCTGTTAAGCGGTTGGGCTCATTCGCGCGATCTGATCTATACTTCATCATTGGTCAGGGCATATCACACCAAAGAACGTATCTTTCATACTTTTAAGATCGCCGAAAGTTGCGGAATAAACACGCTCCTGTCCAATACGGTTATTGGTCCGGTTATCAATGAATATTGGAAGAAAGGATATGGGAGACTTCAGTTTATTGCTGATTGTGCCGGCTTGAATTACGATGATTCGGGACCTGTCCCTAAACCCTATGCAGAATACCTGGATATCATAAAAAAAGCAATTGATGACGGAGCAACAGCATGTTACATACAAGGGGAAACTGCCGATTATTATATTGAAAACAATCGCTTTGATGATATCGTAAAAGCCATGAACCTGGTACGTGATGCAGGGTTACCGGTCGGGATTGGTGCCCACCGCATTGAAACCATCATGCGTGCAGTTGAAACAGGTTTGGAATGTGATTTTTGGATGAAAACCCTGCACCACCATCATTACTGGTCAGCACGGCATCCAGAATGGCATGATAATATGTATTGTTTCAAACCGGAAGAAACCATTGAATTTATGAGGGCGCTTCCACAGCCATGGATCGCATTTAAAATATTGGCGGCTGGCGCCATCCATCCCAATGAGGCATTCAACTATGCGTTCAAAGGTGGGGCCGACTTCCTCTGTGTAGGCATGTACGACTTTCAGATTGTGGAAAATGTAAATATTGCCCTGGAAGCCCTGAATCACACAAAAGAAAGGGAGCGGCCATGGATTGCCTGAAGAAAAGGCGGCTTTTGATCACCACAATTGATCCCATGTAGAAAGAACAAATCGGAATTTCAATAAGATTTATTTTTTGTAAGTTTACGGCAAGAATGTCCTTTTCCCGGAATTCTCGCCGTTTTTTATATTGAGAGGGACATAAATATAAGTTGTTACTCAGGATATAAGATATTCCACATCGTATGGGAAAATATCGATCCGATATTATCGAGGGATTAATTCATGGGCAGGAAGAAGCCTATATTTACCTGTTCAAGGAATATTTTGCAGAACTTTGCGCTTATGCCCGACGGTACGTCGGACGGAAAGAAGTCGCGGAGGAGATCGTTTCCGAAGTGTTTTATAAAATTTGGGAACGACATAAAGTTCTTCAAATCAAATCCTCAATAAGATCTTACCTGTTCCAGTCAGTTTATCATCATTCGATCAATTACATAAGAGAATTGAAGAAGAAAGAAGCGTTGTACGCTTATCTCGAAGAATCATTTGTCAAGGAGTCGCCTTTTTTCTTTATTTCAGAGGAGGAATCAGAGCAAAGTCTTTTCCTGCTGGAAGATTTGGCAGAGGAAGTAGAAACAGCGGTTTCCCAGTTACCGCCTCAGCAACAGAAAGTTTTTCGCTTAAAACGGTTTGAAGGAAAGAAAAACAAGGAAATTGCTGAACTGCTGGAAATCTCTGTGAAAACCGTGGAATTACATCTTTCTAAGGCCACCATGAACCTGCGTGAAAAACTAAGTAAGTTATTACCGCCATTCTTGCTTTTCATCCTTTTTAGAGAAGAAAAATCCTGATTTTTTTTCTCCCCATATAGGGTTTTTCAAAATTTTCCGTCATAGTATTAGAAACGAAAAAATTGACATGGAACCCGGAAATGATATTTATATTCAGATTGTCCGTTTGTTTTCAGGAGGAGCAAGCCGGGAAGAAATGAAGAACGTAGAACACTGGCTGGAGCTTTCCGAAAGTAACAAGAAGATTTACAATGAGCTGAAAGATGTCTGGCTGAGTTGCGGAGCGAAAAGCAATGTTGAAGAATATGACATTAACGAGGCCATCGGGAAATTCAGAAGTAAAATACGGGAGAAGAAAAAGCAAAGAAAGATCAAGCTGATCCGG
>CAZOYZ010000342.1:4815-6052 GCA_964584045.1 uncultured Prolixibacteraceae bacterium
GGTACGGAGTTTAATGTATCAGCCTATCCTGACGACAATTTTATTTCTACTACGTTGGTGGAAGGAAGTATTCACGTCAACAGCGAATATGGTAAACAGAATATGAAACCCAACCAGAAACTTGTTTTTGATAAGGCTGATCAGAAGATGTATTTACGCGATATTCAGGATATAAAACCGGAAACAGAGTGGATCAATGGCAGACTTGTTTTTCGTGAAGAATCACTCGAAAACCTTAAACTGAGGCTGGAACGCTGGTTCGATGTTGAGGTAGTGTTTGCTGACGAAAAGGTGAAGAAAAGCAGATTTACCGGGATGTTGGAAAAAGAAAATGTGATGCAGGCGCTTTTTTATTTCAATCACTCAAGTTCGGTATCCTCACGTATTGAGGGAAAGAAAATTATTTTTTACTCCAAATAGAAAGCTTTTGCCTATGAATGAAGATACTCTGTCGTAACAAAAAGGGAAAGTGCCCGAACACTTTCCCCATGTGTGAATTAAACCGAAGTTTAACTGTTTTAAGTGTACAAATTTATGAAAATTAAACGAATCATTTTATCCTGCTGGCAGGATAAAAGGGTTAAAAAGCATTTTTTGATTATGAGATTGACGTGTTTTCTTATTGTGGTGCTTACCCTTCAGTCAGCCGCATCGTTGTGGTCGCAGACCACGAATATGAATGTAAACCTGAAAAACTCGACCCTGCGGGAGTTGTTTATGCAAATTGAAGAACTCAGCAATTACCGGTTCTTTTATAACAATGAAGATGTCAACATCAATCAAAAGATCTCGGTTGAGGCTGAAAACAAATCAATTGCAGCTATTTTGACATTGGCGTTCGATGGCTTGCCTTATTCGTTCAAGGAAATGGAGAATAAAGTGATCCTGGTTGAACGGGTAAACAGCATAAGAGAGCCGGGTTCGCAGCCGCAGCGAAGAACGATCAAAGGAACGGTACTGACTGCTGCAAGCGAACCTCTTCCCGGAGCAACTGTCCTGGAAAAGAATACAAACAATGGTACCATCACTGACCCGGAAGGGAATTATTCTATTTCCGTTTCAGACAGAGCGGTACTTGTTGTCTCCTTTATTGGGATGAGAACTCAGGAAATACCTGTTGCCGGGAAGACTTTAATCGATATAACACTGGAAGAGAAAACTATTGGAATCGATGAAGTTGTAGCAATTGGTTACGGCACGATGAAAAAGAGCGACCTGACCGGTTCCATCACAAACG
>CAZOYZ010000343.1:0-6042 GCA_964584045.1 uncultured Prolixibacteraceae bacterium
TTACATTTTGTGCCCACATTGGCCCTGCAAGAAGGACAATTGCCAAGGTCGCCAGATAGGTTTTTAGGAGGCGGCCACTTTTCTTGTAAACATGCATAAGTAATGTTGTTAGGTTAATAGAAATAGGTTTTGTAGTCTAATTGTTTCCAATTATAGCCACTAAAGGTACGAAAAAAATGAAAAAAATATGGGAAAACGCTATAATCGCACTCTTGTTTGATAATTCTATATTGAATTTCCCCTTTTTATGATAATTAGCAATTCCAATCTATCTTTCGTAATTAAATTGAAACTTAATTTGCTTATATTTGTTTCACTTTAACCTAACTCAGTTACCATTCAGGCCTATCCCTGTCTGCTCCCTTCTTGCTCCATTTTGATCCAATTGAATACCAAACATATACTCCGGATTTTATCTGGTTTATTACATATTCCTATTAACCCATTACTAACCTAATTAATTAATCTATGCTATCAAAAAAAACGATCCTAATGGTTTGCATTATGCTTTTTTCGGCATATGCAAACGCGCAAAACATTACCGTAACCGGGAATGTTTCGGATAAAACCGGCCCCCTGGCAGGGGTCACGGTCCTTATTCAGGGTACGGTTTTGTCCTCAACTACAGGTCTGGATGGAAATTATTCTATCTCGGCACCTTCTTCGGCGACTCTTTCTTTTTCATTTCTTGGCTATAAAACTATTGATATGCCAATTAACGGTCGTACTCGTATGAATATCGTCATGGAAGAGGATGCTTTAACGCTACAAGATGTTGTTGTTGTTGGATTTGGTACTCAGAAGAAAATCAATCTGACAGGAGCCGTGTCTTCTGTTAATGTAGAAGAAGCCTTGTCTTCCCGTCCCGTTGCCGATGTAGGACGGGCACTTCAGGGATCAACGCCCGGTCTTACCATTCAGGTGGGAAGCGGAGAAGTCGGTTCTGATGCTATTATGAAAATTCGAGGTCAGGTAGGTTCTTATAAAGGCAGTGCTACGCCTCTGATTTTGCTTGATAACGTTGAAATACCAAGTATTCAGTTGGTTAACCCGGATGATATCGAGTCAATTTCTGTTTTAAAAGATGCTGCTTCTGCTTCTATCTACGGATCTAAGGCTGCTTTTGGGGTTATACTGATTACCACAAAAAAAGGAGCAAAGACAGAAAGTGTTACTGTTAATTATTCAGGGAATCTATCTTTTCAGAACATGTCCAAGAAATATGAAATGGCAGGGGTGGATGCTTTACACTATACAGTGGAAGCTGCGGAACGTATTGGAACCACTACGCCTGTCGGCGCGTTCTGGCTTATAGACAGAGCCGGATACAATGCGGCTGTCGCATGGGATAAAAAATACGGAAACAGCCTCGATCCCAGTGATCCTATGACTTATGGACGTGACTGGTATGTAGATGCCAGCAACCGCAAAATTGGAATCAGGACCTATGATCCGTATGATTATCTGATCCGTGAATGGGCGCCCACACAAACGCATAATCTGTCTGTCAGCGGAAAAACAGGAAAGACCGATTTTAATATTGGCCTGGGATATCTGGATCAGAACGGGATGATGAAGACGGCTAAATACGATGATTTTCAGCGTTGGAATGCTTCGGCCCGCATCAATACTCAGATTAACAAATTTTTGTCTGTGCATGCCGGCCTTATGTATTCAAAGACACAAAAACGCTGGGCTTATGCCACTTCTTCCACAACAGCTGATATATGGTATTATATGTACAGATGGGGACCGACTTTTCCTATGGTATATGACGATGAGAACGGCAATCCCATTCGTAATGCCACGTATGAAACCTCTTTTGCCAATACGGCATACAATACGAATAATTATACCAGCGCCAATGCCGGTTTAACGGTTACACCTTTAAAAGATTGGAATATTAATTTGGATTATACCTATTCCAATCAGGAGACAATAAGACTTCAGCCCGGTACCAGTTTCTATGCAGCAGATACCTGGGTGTCGGCCATCCCGGTTAATACCACGGAAGGGACCCGTTTATACCGTGATAATGAATGGAACGAATACAATTCGTTAGGCACTTCCATCCCGGTTTATATGCTCAACAATTCAAGGTATACGGCATCGGGGTCCAATCCGGATCATATATACAGATCTGCCGCAAACCGGACCCGTAGCACAATGAACCTTACTTCTACTTATGACCTCAATATTAATGACGCTCATTTGTTGAATTTTATGTTGGGTATGAATGCAGTGGCTTATGAATATAATTATTCCTGGTCTCAGAAACTTCAATTGATGGACTATTCCAATCCTCAATTTGATTTGGCATCGGGCACACAAACTTCAGGTGGTGATTCCCTTTGGGACTCTCAATTAGGGTTCTTTGGCCGTATTAACTACAATTATAAAGAACGGTATCTGCTGGAAGCCAATTTGCGTTATGATGGGACATCAAAATTTCCCACTGATCTTCAATGGCGTTGGTATCCCTCGTTCTCCCTTGGTTGGCGTGTGATGGAAGAACCTTGGATGAGTTTTGCACGGCCTGTAATTACCAGTTTGAAATTACGCGGATCCTGGGGTTCAATAGGAGATCAATCAGTAAGCAACGATTTGTATGTTCCGACTATGAGCGGAGCCAATTCTTACTGGATCCATTCTGGAGCAAAAGATACTTATTTTGGAACACCGGCCTCTGTTTCCTCAATTATTACCTGGCAGGATATCACAACCCTCGATTTGGGATTTGATATCAGCTTGCTAAACGGTGAATTGAGTGCCACTTTCGATTGGTATCAGAGAGATACAGAAAATATGATTGTTCCGGGGGAAGGATTTTCCTATACATTCGGGACAACTGCTCCGATGGGGAATTTTGGTTCCTTAAGAACAAACGGTTGGGAAATCGCATTGAATTTTGGTCATCAGTTTGGTAACGGACTGAGAATTACAGCCAGTGCAACGTTGGCCGATGCACTGACACATATCACAAAATACGGTAGTACCACAAGTATTAATTCATGGTATGAAGGTAAAGTGTATGGAGAGATATGGGGCTACCAGGTAGACCGATTGTATCAGAAAGAAGATTTTGTATATCAAAATGGCGGTCTGGTCACTGTTAAGAGTTCCGATGGATATACCATTTATCAGTTAGCCGATGAGACGGCTCCCACACAAGGAAAATTACAAACAAGTTCCAATTTTAAATTTGGTCCGGGTGATGTAAAATTCAAGGATATTAACGGAGACGGGGTTGTAAATAACGGAAGTCAACTTATTGATGATCATGGAGATCTAACTGTAATAGGTAATACTACGCCACGTTATGAATATAGTTTCCGCCTGGGATTAGGATATCAAGGATTTGATTTTTCTGTTTTCTTCCAGGGTGTGGGTAAACGTGAAATGTGGGGAGCCAGTCCGCTGGCCATTCCAGGGTTTAACTCCTCGGACGGAGCCATGCCTCAAGCTATTGCCGGAGATTTTTGGTATGAAACCTTTGATACTACGGGAAATGTAATTGGCAATAATTACGATGCGTTTTATCCGCGCGCTTATAATATGGGAGCGAGCAGCTCGGGAAATAATATGCAGGTATCGGACCGGTATTTGCTCAATATGGCCTATTTGAGAATGAAAAACCTGACCGTAGGATATTCCATGCCCAAGCATTTATCACGTAAAGCCCTGATAAGCAATGTACGTGTTTATGTTTCTCTGGAAAACTTCTTGACCTTTGATCATCTTCGCGGCTTACCTATAGATCCGGAAGAAATTGCCGGGTATTCTTATCTTGATTCCAGCAACTATAACTCTTCCCGTACGGGTGTTGGTGCTCCTACCTTTAAAAGTGCATCTGTGGGACTTCAGTTAACTTTCTAAAAACAGATACAATGAATAAAACTATATCATTCTTAATGCTAATCATCGCTTTCACCTTAGCCGGGTGTAGCGATTTTCTGGATCGTCCGCAAAAAACGGCTATGGACGATTCAAACTACTGGACCAATGAAGCGAATGTCCGTTTGTTCGTGAATGGAGGTTATGCCAATTATTTTAACGGTTATGACAGAAGCTGGGGTACGGCATACGTTCCTTACAGAGGGGCAAACTTTAATGACGATATGACTTCATCCGGAAAACAAACTTCATTTCTGGCCGCCGTGCCTGCGGATAACTGGTACCGTTCTGAGTCGGCAACTACTGTCTATTGGCTTTATAAGAGTGGGGCATCTGCATGGAATTTCGGATGGGTGCGTAAATGGAATACACTTATTAACCGATTGGCTACAATGAAAGAAAATGGGTATTTGACAGATGAACAATATAACCATTGGAATGGGGTGGCCAGGTTGTTAAGAGGTATGGAATACAGTCGTCTGGTTCAATCTTTTGGCGATGTTCCTTATTTCGATCATCCGGTAAGCGATACCGATATGGATGAACAATACAAGGACCGGGATCCCAGAACAACCGTTATGGACAAAGTTTATGAAGATTTTGTTTACGCTATGGCGAATATCAGAGAAAATGACGGTGATAACTATATTAACAAATATATTGCAGCCGCACTGGCTTCGCGTTATATGCTTTTTGAAGGTACCTGGTATAAATACCATCCCGGATCGGGCACTAATGATTTGGCTAAAAAACTGCTTCAATTGGCGGTTTCTGCAGGAGACATAGTCATTAATTCTGGTAAATACGCCTTTGATAGCGATTTTCGCTCATTGTTCGGATCGGAAACAAATCCAGGGAAGGAAATACTTCTGTATAGAGAATACAGTGCCGATTTATCTGTAACACATTGTATTGCATCATATTCAAATCTTGCCGAATCTCAAGGCCCTGCTGCTAACCTGGCTCTTGCCAAAGCTTTTATCTGTAATGACGGAAAGCCCTGGCAAAACACAACAGTAGCTAATGCAGATAATTTTGACCTGAAAAATATGGCTGTTACCCGTGATCCTCGTTTCGAAGCTACTTTCTGGACTGCACCTATTCAAACCTCTGCCACTTTATTATATGTATGTAAATTTATAGATAGAGAAGGCGTTCGATATTCTTTCGACAACTGTTCCGAACCACGTCCGGCTAAATATGGTTCCAGTACCAACACAAACGGATTTCCGGTAATTCGTTTGGCTGAGGTAGTGCTAAACTGGATTGAGGCTAAACAGGAACTGGCGCTTTCTTATGGCGGAGCCGCCGTTACGCAGGCTGATCTTGATAAATCAATTAATGCCATACGTGATAGGCCCCTGGATGAACATGCCATTGCAGAAGGTGTGAAGAAAACAGCTCATTTAATGCTTAGTGCAGTTCCTGATGATCCGGCCCGTACTGCTTCATGTGAAGCCAATACTTTGGCAGGCATAGTTTCTGACCCTTTGTTATGGGAAATTCGTCGTGAACGCCGTATGGAGTTTGTATTTGAAAATAATCGTATTCTTGATTTACGTCGTTGGGGTAAATTGGAATTGATGAACGGATCCAATAATCCCGATTTATTATTAGGGAGCTGGTGTGATTTTAATACTACGCAATCCGGGAATGATATTAATTTTAATTATCTGATACCCGGAAAACAAATAGATCAGGGAGATTCTAAAGCATTAAAAATTATGAAACCCGATGGTTCTATTATCGTTTACACGGGAACAAATAAGGCCGATATGGTTGGTTTTTATATTCCTCAAAATATCCAAAACAGAGATGCTTTTTCCGAAAGAAATTACCTGCAGCCCGTTTGTACCGATGTGATTGAAACTTATGTAGAAAAAGGTTATACAATAACCCAAAATCCCGGCTGGAATTAACAGGCCTTTTTTAATTGTTTGCTCATTGACTTATTGATAAGAAAGACCTCGCGCCCGCGGAGGGAAGGACCCGTTTGCGAAGCAAACGGGAGGTGTCTTTCAATCAATAAGTCAAGAGCAAATAAATCAATGAGCAAATAAAAAGAGGCTGACCCATAAAGTCAGCCTCTTTCCTTTATTGATATTCCTGTTATTAATCGTTCAGGGAGAAACGGTAAAAACCGGTAAC
>CAZOYZ010000344.1:0-6032 GCA_964584045.1 uncultured Prolixibacteraceae bacterium
CTTTGCAGTTTTTTATGTAAGTTTGAAATGAAAACTTTCATCCAGACTTAATCTATAGAAGACTTCATCATGAGAAACAAACTTGATTATCTTCGGTTAATAACTTTTTTTATCAGTTTCGCGGTAATCTTCCCGTTAAGTTCTTTTGGCGGTGATCATGCGATAAAGCTGATCGTTCGCGGTGATGATATCGGTTTTTGTCACGCGGCAAATGTTGCCTGTATCAAATCGTGCCGTGACGGTATTGTCCGTTCGCTGGAGGTGATGGTTCCCTGTCCCTGGTTTGAAGAAGCGGTAGAAATGCTGAATAACAATCCGGCAATCGACGTTGGTATTCACCTGACCGTAACCTGTGAATGGGATCATCTGAAATGGGGACCTGTTGCTTCAAAGAACGAAGTGTCTAGTTTACTGGATAAAGATGGATATTTTTACCAGAGAACGACACAGGGACCGGGTTATCCGCCCAACGTGGGTTTTCTGGAAGCAAATCCCAAGCCGGAAGAACTCGAGAAGGAACTGAGGGCGCAAATTGAAACAGGGTTGGCAAAAATTAAAAATGTGACGCATTTATCCATCCACATGGGAGCTCCGACCTGCACGCCCGAACTGAAAGCAGTCGTGGAAAAGCTATCACGTGAGTACAAATTACCCTTTGCGATACCTGATTCAAAAAGCGCAGGGAGGTTTGTCGTTAGCACGGACGCGTATGAAACAGAAAAAGCGCTTGTAAAAGTTCTTGAAAATCTGAAGGAACCCGGAGTTTATATCCTGATTGAACATCCGGGAATGGATACTCCGGAAATGCGTGCGATTGGACATTTAAACAGCCGTCATGTTGCACAACAAAGAGATGCCGTGACAAAAGCGTTTACCAGCGAGTGGGTAAAGGATGTCATCCGGGGAAAAGGCATTCAGTTGGTGAGCTACGGAGAAATGCTGAAGGAGAAAAAATAAAAAAGATCATTTGAGCGCATAAATGGAGCTGTATCAGGAATTATATGCAGGTTAACCTGCTGATTCAGACATAATATTTGCGTTTTTTGACATTGATACAGATTTGGAAAAGGACTAATATTGTCTGTGTTTTAAAGGATAAACACGATGAAGTGGATAGACAGCGTATTTTTTTTGGCAGATTGCTCACAGGTCGCTCTGTTTTCGACCATAGGAGCGAGGCGTTCAGAATATACAAAGGTCAGGTTGGACGCAAAAACAGGAGTCGGGACAGACAGCGTTATCCTGAAGGCAGTCAATTTATTATCAAAATTAACGCGGTGTTTTGTCATTACGGCTTGTTTATCAGGTGAATGAATATTAATTGTTTGGTATGAAGCGAGTTTCTCTTTTTATCTTTTTCATTGTTTCGTCTTTTTTTGCAAAAGCCGAAAATCCCGATTCAATCTGGATTGTCAATCATTACGTGAAACAGGAGCATTCTGTTCCGATGCGCGACGGGGTCAGGTTGTTTACTTCGGTTTACATACCGACCGACAACACGGAGAAGCATCCCATCCTGATCACACGAACCCCTTATTCCTGCCGGCCATACGGGGAGAAGAATTTTAAAAAATACTGGTCGAATCATTATAAGGATTATCTGAGGGAGAATTATATCATGGTGATCCAGGATGTCAGGGGTAAACACATGAGCGAGGGAGAATTTATGGATGTCAGGCCCTTTAACCCAAACAAAAAATCGGACAAAGACATTGATGAGGCCAGCGATACGTACGACACCATTGACTGGCTGATCAAAAACATCCAGGGGAACAACGGTAAGGTGGGGGTTTTTGGTACTTCCTACCCGGGGTTTTATTCCACGCAGGCTGCTTTGTCCGGGCATCCGGCTTTACTGGCCGTCAGTCCGCAGGCTCCTGTAACAGACTGGTTTATTGGAGATGACTGGCACCATAACGGCGCATTTTTTGTTCTTGATGCCTTTAGTTTTTACGGCGTTTGGGGGTTTGGAACCAACCGACCGCAACCAACCAGGGAGGAGTTCATAAGCAATATTACCCCTCCCGTCAAAGATAATTATGACTTTTTTCTTTCGACCGGCGCCATCCCCAATCTGACAAAACTAACCGGCGACAGTATAAAATTCTGGAATGAGATACTCCTTCACCCCAATTATGATGATTGGTGGAAGGGAAGGGACGTGCGGAATGCCTGTTACGGGATAAAACCTGCCATACTGGTCGTCGGTGGCTTATTTGATGCAGAAGATTGTTTCGGGGTCTGGAATACGTATAAGGCAATAGAAAAACAATCGCCCGGCACTGACAATAAACTGGTTATAGGTCCCTGGTATCACGGACAATGGTATGCGACAGACGGGACTCACCTGGGGCATATCCAATTTGGGAGCAATACTGCTCAATGGTATGCCGAAAACCTGGAAAAACCATTTTTCAACTATTATTTAAAAGGGAAGGGATCAATTGAAACGTTCAGGGAAGCGACCGTCTTTTTTACCGGAGAGAATGTCTGGAGACAATTTGATCACTGGCCCCCGGCAGGGGTTACAGAAAAGTCATTATATCTTCTTCCGGAAAGCGGGTTAAGCTGGGAAAAATCCGAACTGCCAAAGAAGCAATTTTCGGCCTACCTCAGTGACCCCTCAAATCCGGTTCCCTACGTTGACGGGATAAAGAGCAAGAGAACAATCGAATACATGACCGATGACCAACGTTTTGCTGCCCGCAGGCCGGATGTATTGGTCTTTCAGACCGGTTTGCTGGAAAAAGATGTCATGCTGGCCGGGCCTGTGACCGCTGACCTGAAAGTCAGTATTTCAACCACCGATGCTGACTTTGTGGTCAAGCTGGTCGATGTTTTTCCCGATGATTTTAAATACAGCGATCAGGACGGCTATATCATGGGTGGTTACCAGATGCTGGTACGCGGCGATATTTTCCGAGGCCGCTACCGGAAAAGCTTTGAGAACCCCGAGCCTTTCGTTCCGGGAAAAGTTGCCGAAGTAAGATATACCATGCCGGATGTGGCCCATGTCTTTAAAAAAGGACACCGGATCATGATCCAGATCCAAAGCACCTGGTTCCCGCTTGCCGATCGTAATCCTCAGAAATTCACGGATATTTATCATGCAAAGGATTCTGATTTTCAAAAGGCTGTTATCCGTATTTATCATGATAAAAATCATAGCAGCAGAATCATCTTACCGGTAGCCTGTTCTGTGGCGGGGGGATCGTAAGGAGCCCTGTCTTCCGGTTACCGAATCCCGGTCAGAATTCATAAATAAATCTTAATTTTAACAGATCAGTTCTTTTTCTAAAATTTATCACCCTGCAGGGCAGACTAATATGAAAAACTCAAGACGATCATTCATCAGAAAAGCCGGTTTACTTGGATCTGTAATCGCAGGTAATTCTTTCTTCTTGAAAGGGGCATTTGCGGGTAATGAACCTGGTAAGACCAGAAAGGTGCCTGTTTGTTTTTTAGTGGATGACAGTTGTCCTTTGATCCACGTGTTTTGGTTTCACAGAAAACCGGTGGAAGGTAAAGGCCCTTTCACTGGAGACGGGCGTGAGTTGGTAAAAGACGTTCCTAATAGTTTTCTGGACAGGTTTTGCGATGTGGTGTCAAAACATCATATCGCCGGCAAAATTTCCATCGTACCGGCGCCTGGCGGAGTTGGCGACATTGTCAATGGTATTCCGGGATATGATCATTCCCTGATTACTGAATGGCTAAATACAGCCAGGACCAGGCTTTCTGACCGGTTCGACTTTAGTCCCGAAATGCTGACGCACAACAAAGCGCTGGACTTGAAGACCGGTGTCTGGTCGGAGGAAAACGAAGCCGTATGGTCACAAAAACAGAACAGGAGCGTGTTAACTCCCTACATTATTCATTGTTTAGATCTTTTGAAAAATGCGAAGATCAATGCATCGGGGATCACTTCCCCCTGGAATTTCGGGGTTGATGTGGAACCAGAATATATCGAGGCGATGATTACTGCGCAGAAAGAAGTATATGACCATGAACTTTCGTGGTATTTTCTCCATACGCTTAACGATCAGCCGGGAAAAAGGCCATGGATAGCTATGAAAAAAGAGAATTGTACGCTGGTTTCCATTCCGTCCAATATGCCGGATCATTTTTGGGAAACCCTTGATTCTCCAAGAACGGATGACGAATATGTGATGAGCATTGCTGATCAATATATTACTGCCAACGGGAAAGAAGGAAGTATAATCAAAGTCATGGAAGCAGGAGGCTGGCCGGTTTTTGTCACCCATTGGCAGTCTTTATATTCAAACGGACTCGAAACAGGTTTGAAGGCACTGGATGAAGTGGGCCGGAGGATCGGCAAGCATTTGGGTGACAAGGTGGAATGGAAAAGTTGCATGGAGCTGGCCCGTCTTACCGTGGCGCACGCGGTAACGTAAAACGCTGCGCGGGCAAAGCTACGGAGCCTGTGCAAATAAACCTGCCGTTCCGGTTGCTGGTTTAGATATAATAATTTATTTATCAACCTTTAACTATTTAGAAATGAAACGTTTTTTATTGACAGTTGCCGTGGCAGTTATTTTTGTTTTCGGTTTAACCGCCCAGGAACTTCCCTCCGGGAATCCCGCTGATTTTAAAGTAAAGACTTGTCTGCACTCAGTGAGTTATGCAGGCTTTTGGAGGGGCCAGACCCGCCTGACGGTCGACGAATTCCTGGTAAAAGCCAAAGAACTGGGTTATGAAGGTGTGATGCTGGTGGCCAAGCGGCCTCATGTGTCTCCGCATGACTATGATAAGGCTGCCCGAGCCCGGTTGAAAGCCAAAATAGACTCATTGGGACTGACCCTTGTTGCGCTGGCCGGCTATACTGATTTCACTGCCGGGATCGATAAGCCGGGCATACCCAATGCCGAAATCCAGGCTGCCTGGGTAGGAGAAATTGCAGAGCTTGCCAGGGATCTTGGGACAAACATGGTGCGTGTTTTTACTGGTTACGAAAGACCGGGAATTCCTTACGATAAACAGTATGCAGAAGTCTTGGAAGGCTTGAAAATGGCTGGTAAGCTGGCAGCAAAGCAAGGTGTTACCCTGGTCGTTCAAAATCATCACGACATTGCCCTGCATCATGATGCGATGTATTGGCTGTTAAAAGAAGTAAATATGCCTAATGTGATGGCCGGGTGGGATGCATGGTCACCGGTTTTGGAGGGCCTCACGCCGGAGGAACAGCGTGAATCGGTACTGAAAATGAAACCTTATTTAGTGAATACCATTGTCGCTGATTACCAGGTTCATCCGCGTTTTTCCTATGTAAACGATCTGACCAATTACAAGGCCTGCCAACCGGTGATGAGGGCTGTTCCTGTTGGACAGGGGATCATCGACTATAAAAACTGGTTTAGCGCTTTAAAGGAAATAGGTTACCGGGGATGGGTGGTATACGAAATGTGCGAAGTGCTCGACGGCGGCGGTTCGATGGATAACCTGGACCGGACCGCAAAGACTTTTTTGGAATACATGAAGCAGTTTGACACCGCCAGGAACTGACTGGCTGAACAGTCATGATGCCAAATTAATGAAGTCGTTCAAGCTTGAACCGCTGATTTTGACTGCGCGCAACGATACAACCGATTAAATCAGAAAGTATGACCGGGAATTCAATACGAATCAGAACGCTAAGCAGGGAAGATATTCCGGAGGGGATGTTCCTGGTCCGTACCGAGGGATGGAACCAGACGGAAAAAGACTGGCAGCTTCTGATTGACGATCCGCAAAATGTCTGTTTAGCAGCAGAAACAGAAGGGAAACTGGTCGGTACAGCCACTGCTATTAACTATAATCGCGATTTGGCCTGGATTGGTATGGTGTTGGTTAACAGAGAATACCGGGGCAGGGGAATAAGCAAGGTTTTGCTTTCCCGGATGTTCGATGAACTAAAGATGTGCAGGTCGATCAAGCTGGATGCCACACCTGCCGGAAAGGTCGTCTATGAGAAGATGGGGTTTAAAGACGAATATCTGATACACCGGATGGTGCGTGTTGCCGGAGACGCTGAA
>CAZOYZ010000345.1:0-6017 GCA_964584045.1 uncultured Prolixibacteraceae bacterium
CCCCTCCGGCATGAGGAGATCCGGGGCAACGCCCCAAAGTTATAACACCAGTTTGTACCCTACGCCGTGAACGGTGATAATATGCTGGGTTTTCCCGGGAGAGTCAATCTTTTGACGCAGGCTCACAATGAAGTTGTCGACCGTGCGCGTTGAAGGCTGGTAATCCATTCCCCATACCTGATCCAGAAAATCGTCACGGCCTACTATTTTGCCGGCATGCCGGTAAAGAAGGTGAAGGATCTCGAATTCGCGATGGGACATTTTTACAGGTACTCCGTTGCTGTGCGCTTCATAGGCCTCGAACGATACACTCAGGTTGCCGATGGTCACCATGCAGTTCTGAAGTCCCTGCTGCCTGGCTGCCGAGCGACGCAGTATCACTTTGATCCGCACCAGCAGTTCCCTCAGGCTGAAGGGCTTCGTGATATAATCGTCGGCTCCGAGTTCGAGACCCAGAACCTTATCCATTTCCTCACCACGGGCAGTAAGCAGGATGATGGGAGTATCAATACCCATGGCCCGCGCTTTCCTGCAGATATCAAAGCCCGACATACCCGGAAGCATCACGTCGAGCAGTACCAGATCATAGGATTTAGTCTGAATGGCCTTCAACCCGTCGTCTCCCCGCGAAGCCGTTCCCACTTCGTAACCCTCAAACTCCAGGTTATCACGCAGGCCTGTCAGCATAGGCTGCTCATCTTCAATGATCAATACTTTAAACATGTGGTCATGATCTTAAACGAAATTTTAAAATAAATGTACTGCCTTCACCTGGCTTACTGCGCACGGACACCGTCCCGTCATGCGCCTTCATCATCCTTTTTACCAGGTTTAACCCCAGACCGGAACCTTTTGCTTTATGCGCCAGATCACCTTCCGTGACCCGGTAGAACTGGTCAAAAATATATTTCTGATGACGGGCAGGGATACCAATCCCATTATCCTCCACCTCCACGACCACCTGAGATCCCTTTAGCGAAAGGCGGATATCAATCCCGGGCTGTTCTGCGTCATTATATTTAATGGCGTTGTCGATCAGATTGATCATCATGTCCTTAAATGCTTCCGGGTCGGCCATGATCATCAGGTTATCTTTCTCCGCCGTAAAACGGCAGCTGGCACGACCATTTTCCAAATGTGACCCGAGCGAACGGATAATATAAGGAATATGTTCGTTGAGGTTCAACTCCTCAAAATGATAAACCCGGCGGTTCTTCTCCATTCTGGAAAAATCGAGAATGTGATTGACGATATCGGTGAGACGGACACTCTCACGATGGACCGATCTCAGATATTCCTCCTCCTTTTCCTTCGTTTTTAACCGTTTCAGCAGAAGTGTTTCAGTATACATACTGATCAGTGCCAGCGGCGTCCTGATCTCGTGCGAAACATTGGAGACAAACTCCGATTTCATCTCGGCCAGTCTGATCTCGCGTCTGAGACTTACCATCACAAAAATGAATCCCAGCAACACGAGCAATCCCATACCAAGAAGGACATAATTATCGCGTTGGGAGCGCTCCGAAACCAGCTCATCGATGGTCTTTGATTTCAGTCTGATCCCCAGTTCATGATCAGGAAGGTACCACATTTCGGCTTTTAAAAGCGTAGAATCAGCTTCCGCGCTTTCATCGGTCTCATACAAAACCTGAGAATTTTTCGGATTACTGATGCGGATATAAAAAATCTTCTGCGAGATCTGCTGGATCTGCGGACGCAGGTTCTGATCCACAAATGCATGCAACCCGGTGATCAGCTGACAACCCACTTTCCCTTGCCTGCTGTTCAGGAGAAAATAGTATCCAACCTGATCCCCATTGAGGTCTGCATTGATGCGCTGATAATTATTATCCAGCATTTCCTGCATGGCCCTGACCTTCTCGGGTGAGGGCCATTCCGTGAAACTGACTGAATCGCCGGGCCGCGTCATTTCGGCCATTACCTCATAACGGTCCATAGTCAGATCGAGAAACCGCACACCCAGCAACGCCCGGTTGTTCTGGAAAAGATTGCTGACCAGCGAACGCATGAGTTCCCCATTGACGTCCAAAGGCTGATCCAATGTCTGGCTCCATTGTCTCAATACGTTTTCGGAGTACTGATTTACCGCAAAAAGAATTGATTCCAATTGCGTGGAAAATACCCGTTCAACCATCCGCTCGTTCTTGTTCAGCACCGAAAACTCCCTTACCAGGTAAAATCCCATGGGCAGGGAAACGATGATGAGTAAAACCAGGCTTATTTTGATAAAGGTCCGGACCATTTTATCCTGTTTTGTAACGATACTAAAGTACAAAATTGACCGAATATGCAGTTAGACGTGAACCCTGCAAATTTGTTACACATCCGTTCCTGTGTAAACAAATTGTAAATTTTTGTATTAATTCGTTTAGTTCTTAACTTATCGAACCAAACTGGTTATTATCTTTGATCCAAATTTAATCTGTATGGAAGAATCTGAACGCACAAGGAAACAGAAAGAGCTGATCGAATACATTGGTATTCAAAGCGAGCGGGATGGCTACCAACCCGCGGCGGCCCGCATCCTGGGGATGTTGATGGTGATGGATCAGGAAGAATACACCTTCGAGGAAATTGTTCAGGAAATGAAGATGAGTAAAAGCTCGGTCAGTACTGCATTGAACACGTTGGAACTGAGAGGGGTTATTGAATATGTGACCTACCCCGGCGACCGGAAAAGATACTTCAGATTTATGTCAAGGGACATCGGGGACATCCTTTCGGAAATGGAAAGCAAAATGAGAAAGAACCGGGAAACACTTCTGCAGATCATCAATCTGAAAAAAGATCAGAATTCGCGGAATGCGGTTTTTTTGAAACATATCTCGGACGGGATGGCGTTTTTCCTTCATAAGTTAAAAGACTTTGAAGCAGAATACAGAAATGAAAGTTCCCGATGAGTGAACGCGAACTGTTTTTGAGATTCCTGTTCCGGGTCATCAAAGATGGAGGGACAAGGAAACCGGAGATCGGAAAGCGCCAGACCCTCCGTATTCGGACTACTTGAATATACCGATAAATTTTTTTAACCATATTGTTCTAATTATTCAGAACTAAAAAGATGTTACGAAACAAATTACTAAAGATGAAATCATTGGCGATCCTGCTATTGCTTGTGCTGCTGATCGTGCCAACAACAGGGAAAAGCCAGCAATACTATGATTTGAAAGGATTGCTGAAACAGGCGGTTGAGCACAGCCACAAGATTAAAAAAGCGTCCCTGCAGCAGGCGGAGAGCGGTTCAAAAGTAAAAGAGGTCACGGCCAACGGACTTCCTCAGCTTGAAGGAAGTTTATCGTACAGCCGCATGGGGTTGCCGGAGATCAGCATTTCGGAGGAAATGCTGGAGGCTTTACCGGAGGAAATTTCTCCGCTGTTAAGCAGTTTGTCCGGCATCAATGCCTTTCACACCAGTTCGGCAGGCGTGACCGTGACCCAGTTGCTGTACAGCAAGTCTTATCTGACCGGCATCAAACAGGCTAAAAAGGCGGAAGATCTCTACAAGATCCTTCTTCAAAAAACGGAGGAAGATGTGATCCATGAGGTCGCTTCCAATTATTATCAGGTGCTGATGAACTATTCAAACCTGAATATTCTGACCAGGAATATCGAAAACCTGGAAAAACTACTTGGTATCCTGAAACTTCAGTACGAAAACGATTTTGTAAAGCAGACCGATGTAAACCGGCTGAAGGTCGCGGTCACCAACCTGAAGACTCAGCGGGAGACCCTTAAAAACGGAATTCAAATCCAGGAACGGGTGTTGAAAATCCTCACCGGGATACCGGTCGAGACCCCGCTGACACCCGATACTGCAGTTTTACGCACTATCGATTACCGGCAACCGGTGGCAACCGAATTTGTGGCTGAGTTACTGCCTGAATACCAGGCTTTGCAAAAGCAGACCGAATTAGCCGGACTTCAGATCGAATCGAGTAAGGCTGCTTTTTATCCTAACCTGGCCGCTTACGGACAATTTACGTACTCCAGCTATGCCACACAATTCAAATTTGACAACCTTTCAAATATGAATACGATCGGGATAAAGGCCACCATTCCTATTTTCAGCGCAGGGATGAAAAAACAACAGGTACTGCAATCCCGGTTAAGGCTTCAGCAAAATCAGGAAGACTTTACCCTGACCCGAAAATATCTTGAAACCGGCTATCAGAATGCCGTGAATTCACTCTATTCGGCCTGGTCAAATCTTCAGGATCAGCAGGAAAACAAGGAACTGGCCAATGAGGTATACGGGCAGGTCAAGCTCCAGTTCGACGAGGGAATGGCTTCCCTGACCGACCTGCTCAATGTTGAATCATCGCTGTTGGAAGCCGAAAGCCTTTTCAATCAGCAGCTTTTGAAGTATAAGCTGGCCGAAATAGAACTTCTCAAGGCCAGCGGCAAACTGACAAGCCTTTTAAGTTCTTAAAAACAACAACCGAAGTTGACCATTTTATTAAAACTTTTTGAATCTGATCATATAAAACAAGCATGGGCAGGAATTCCGGCTCAGAAGTAAATCCGAAATGTATTCCTTGTCTTAATACCTGCACCTTGCATCTAATTAAAAAAAATATGAAAACAACTAAAAGAATACTCATTTACCTGATCATCCTGGCTTTGGCGGCACTGGCTGCCTACAGACTGAATTCAAACAAGGAGAAAACCAAAGCGGATACGGCACTCGCATCTGAAACCGTGTCGGAAATACCCGTTAAGATATCACCTGCCGTCGTGGGAACGATCAGCCTGCAAATCAAGACAACCGGCACCCTGGCGGCATCGGAAGAACTCATTGTTGTTTCGGAAACACAGGGAAAAATTGTGAAGGTCAACAAACAGGTTGGCGACTATGTCCGGAAGAATGACGTGATCGTTGAAGTGGATGACGAGACCATTGCCGCCAACGTATTGGTCGCTGAAGCCAATTTCGAACAGCAAAGCAAAGACCTGGAACGCCTGGAGCGCCTGGAACAGGGGAACGCCATCGCCAGACATGACCTGGAACAGGCCCGTATCGGCCTGAAAAAAGCAGAAGCCGATCTGATCACCGCCCGGAAAGCTTTAAGGGATACCAGGATCAAAGCCCCGATCAGCGGGATCATTAACAAGCGAATGGTGGAAAACGGGGAGTTCCTCGCCGGAGGAATGCCCGTTTGCGAGATCGTGAATACTTCAACCCTGAAAATCTGGGTTAAAGTTCCCGAGAAAGATATTTTTAAGCTGAGCAGGGGACAGGCTGCCGAAATCACGATTCCGGCGCTTCCCGGAACCGCTTTTTCGGGAAAGATCAGTGCCCTTGGAGAAAAAGCCGACAACACCATGAAGTTTGACGTGGAACTTGTCGTGAACAACCAGGCAGGCAAACAACACCTGAAAGCCGGGCTGTTCAGTGAAGTCCGCATTCCCGTGGAGGCCGCCCCAACCATTCTCATTGATAAAACCGCGATCGTGGGCAGCATGAAGAGTCCCTCGGTTTTTGTGGCTGAAAACAATCATGCGGTAAAGAAAGAGATCGTCATCAACGAAAGTGACGACAAGTACATTGAAGTCATCAGCGGACTCAGGGAAGGCGATCAGGTGATTATCAGCGGACAACTGAACCTGAATGACGGTGACCAGATCAAGGTTGTGCAATAGTCGCGGGTTTCATCATTCCCCCAATAAGAGTTCCAATGACCATTCCTTTCAAAGCGGAATCCCGGGGCTAAAGAACAGTTCCCTGTTTCCGCAGGCATGGGAGAACAACGATAAATATAAGAAACAATGAAATAGCCATAAGCGCTAAAGTTCATGCAAACCGAAAATGAGTAAATGGCTATTCCATCCGTTGGGATTTTAATTGAAAAACAGAAGCAGATACGAAAATTATGCGAACCAATTTTGAAAATTTACATAGATGAATATTATTGATATTTCCGTAAAGCGAACAACGATCCCGGTTGTCATTTTTACCATTCTGGCATTGGTCGGGATCTACAGCTACACCAGGTTGA
>CAZOYZ010000346.1:0-2126 GCA_964584045.1 uncultured Prolixibacteraceae bacterium
AATTCCTGATCTCCATGAACAGCGAGTAGGGAAGTGGCAAGACGCAAGTATTAAGACCCAAGACACTGGGAGTATCGAATAAGATACAGGAAAGCTGTTAGCTGTTAGCTAATGGCTTTTTCTTTTGGCAGGGGAAGGGCAGTCGTAAGCGCGGATTGAAAAATGGCGGCGTGCTCTTATGGTTAAATGGCATAAAGCCGCCAGGTTTCGGGTTTAGTGACTCGCTGCCCGTTATTCGTGATGTTTTTCTTGTGTTTTTTATTTACAGTCGGTTAGTTTGCATCGGAATTTGATCAGATTTTTGCAGTGAGCGTTTTCAGAAATGATCTCTTTTCTACCTGTAGGAGCGGGGCCAACTGCTGATAACACGATTGATGATAGCGGTTGATCCAATCGGTTTCTCCGGTTGAGAGCAGGTTTCTTTCGATTAGCCTGCGATCGATGGGACAGAGGGTTAACGTTTCAAAACCATAGAATTTTCCGTATGCTGTTTCTTCCCGTTCCACACACACCATCATATTCTCGGTTCGTACGCCATACTGACCTTCGCGATAGATACCCGGTTCGTTTGAAAGAACCATTCCCGGCCTGATTGGATGGTCGTTGTATTCCTGTCTGATCGACATCGGACCTTCGTGAACATTCAGGAAGTAGCCGATGCCGTGGGAGGTACCATGCCCGTAATTGAGGCCGCGATCCCATAAAGCTTTTCGTGCCAGGATATCGAGATTACACCCCCTGACGCCGGCGGGGAAACGGGCGGTTGTTAAACGAATCATTCCTTTCAACGCGATAGTGAAATCTTCCTTTTGCTGCGGGGTTGGTTCAGAAAGGGCGATTGTGCGGGTGATGTCGGTTGTGCCGGACAGGTAATGGCCTCCGGTGTCGATCAGCAGGATGCCTTTCCTCTCGACGGGTACCGCGTTTCCCGGTGTTACCCTCCGGTGAACAACGGCCCCGGTCTGCTGATAACCAACAATGGGAGGAAAGCTGGGGCCGTGGTATCCTTCCCGGAGGGACCGGACAACCTCAAGCTGTTGAGCGATATCGTAGTCGGAGATGACCTGTTTCCCAATGGTTTGATCCAGCCAGCAGAGAAACTCCACCATGGCAACACCGTCGATGCGCATGGTTACCCGGATATTTTTTAGCTCCTGTTCCGATTTGACGGCCTTCAACATTGCCGGTATGGAGACCTGTTCGAGGATCTGTGCCTCGCCGGAGAATGATGCTGTCAACGCCTGATTGGTGCGGTCAGGGTCGATCAATACTTTCCCTTTCAGATGCGGGAGATCGTCAAAGATGGCTTCATAGGGTTTGACCAGGATTCCTTCCTTGTTCAGTTTTTTGCGGAGAGTGCCCTGTAGTTTGAGCGGATTGATATACAGGCAGGTTGTCTTGTCCGATACCAACCCGTAGGCAACAAAGACCGGGTTACAAACCACATCGTTTCCGCGAAGGTTGAACGTCCAGGCCACGTCGTCCAACGCGGTGATCAACGTGGCATTAGCTCCCGAGTTGCCGACCTCCCGCCTGATCAGGTTGATCTTTCCCGAGCGGTTTAGTCCGGCATATTTCAATTCATGCTCAAAGACGGGTAACAATGGGATGGGTTCCCTGTCGATCCAGATCGGGGCAAGCAGGTCGTCCGAATTCGTTAATTCCAGGCGCTTCCTTTCCAGAGCGATTTTAAAGTTCCTGTACTGGCTGAGTGACATGCACGTGGCATCGGTAGCAACTATACCGCCATGGGGCAACTGGCTTTGCAGCCATTCGTCGGGAGCCGGTATCCCTTCCACTCTCAGTTTCATGAGTTGAACTCCCGATCCCTGAAGTTCGTCGGGAGCCTGCAAAAAATATCGGGAGTCTGTCCACAATGCTGCAGCCTTGGCCGTGATCATTACGCAGCCCAGCGATCCGGTAAAACCGGTAATGAATTTCCGCGCCTGCCAATGCTGCGGTACATCTTCACTTTGATGCGGATCGGTTCCTGAAACGTAATAAGCGTCAATCCCCTTTTTTTTCATCAACTGACGCAACTGGTCAATTCTTTGTCGGATATGCTTCCCCATCGTCTCTTAAAAGTGCCAAAATTTAACTTTCAAACCTCCTTACACTCCATGCTC
>CAZOYZ010000346.1:2226-4677 GCA_964584045.1 uncultured Prolixibacteraceae bacterium
TGCTCTCTGCTCTCTGCTCCATGCGCCATACGCTATGCGCCGTGCTCCCGGCCCAGTGCCCGCTCGACGATCTTCCGGATTGAAGAGGCTGATATTTCTTCCAGCGGTACATTATCCGGATCATAAAATTCAAACGCCGAAATGTCATCCATCGGTTTCATGTTGTCCAGTGAGGTTACCCGTACCTTAAAAGCAAGGTCCAAGGTGGAAACGGCAAGACCTGAAAACGGATATTCATTGGGGAACGAACATATATATTCCAAACTGACCACTTCCACACCGAGTTCTTCTTTCAGCTCGCGGCAAACTGCTTCTTCAGCCGATTCCATCGGTTCAATAAATCCCCCCGGAAGGTCGAGCATTCCGATATGAGGTTCAATGCCGCGGCGGGTAAGTAACAGCCGCCCTTTCTCATCAAAAATAAGCGCTGCTACCGCTGCCGATGCGTTGAAATAATAGGTGAATGAGCAGTTCCCGCATTTTTTCACGCGTGAACCGGTTGTCCGGAATTGCTCCGAACCGCATCTGGGACAAAATGCAAAAACATTGCAGGGGTTCATATTCGTGTGCATACATGATTATCGATTAAAGAAGACACAAGCATCAAGACACAAGACTAAAAAAGTTATACGTGGTAAGATCGAAGCCTGACCATTTAACCGTCGTGACTTTCCTGTTCCTGATATCGTCATTTTATGTACTTCATGGACTGCATCCATTGAACAAACAGATCAGGCCATTGTTCCGCGGGCTTGTTAATTTTGTTCATTCCAAAACCATGCCCGCCCTGCAGAAAGATATGCATTTCGGCAGGGACGTTGTGTTTTTTCAGAGCCAGATAAAAGCGGACCGAATTTTCCGGATCAACGCCTTTGTCGTCGTCAGCCAGGACCAGGAATGCAGGAGGTGTCTTTTCGTCGACATGCAGCTCGTTGGAATACGTTGATGCCAGTTTCCAGTCGTTCGTTGTGCCAATCAGGTTTTGGCGCGTGCCCATATGTCCGATTTCTTCATCAAAGCTGATCACCGGATAAAGTAAAAGCATAAAATCCGGCCGGCTGCTCAGCCGTTGTACCGGATCGGCAGAACCGGTGCTTCCCAAATCATAATGAGTCCCTGCTGTAGAGGCCAAATGACCTCCGGCCGATGAACCGGCAATTCCCACACGTTCGGGGTTAATTCTCCATTCTTCCGCCTTTGAGCGGACATAACGGATGGCCTGGAGCGCATCAGTCAACGGGATTTCCGGCTGACCATATGGCAAGCGGTATTTTAAAACGATCCCTGCAATACCGTTCTGCTTCAGGTACTTGGCCATCATAAAGCCTTCGTGTTGAATAGCTTCTATACGGTATCCGCCACCGGGACAGATCACTACTGCAGCACCTGTATTTTTCTTCTCATCAGGAAGATATACGAAAAGCTCTGCGACAGAAATGTTTTCATAGCGGCTGGTCCCCCGATCAACATAAAACTTTTCCTCACCGGGAGGTGTGTTTTTATTCGGTGGTTCGCCGGGCCAAAGTTTTAAACGATAATCCTGGGTCATTCCATCAATAACAATTGAAAATAACAGAAGTAATAACAGATTGATTTTTTTCATAGGTCGTAAGTTCTGGTGTCATATTATTCGTGATAAAGCTACAAAGATACCTTCCACAGGATTAGTTTTTATAAAAGATTGACAGAAATTCTGCCGTGGACTGATTTTTATGCTTGTTTCCATTATTTTTGCAGAATGCTTTTGTCGCTTTTTATAAAGGGGATCGTGATAGGTCTGGCGGTTTCGGTGCCGATGGGACCGGTGGGGATACTTATTGTCCAAAGAACGGTCAATAAAAATAAGACTTCTGGTTTTTTAACAGGTCTCGGCGCTTCGCTTACTGATGTCTTTTATGCGCTGGTGGCCGGTTTCAGTTTAACCTATATCATTGATTTTATCCGGGTTCATCACCTCACCTTCCACATTCTGGGAGCGCTGATGGTGTTTCTGCTGGGGGTCTATATTTATAGAAAAAATCCGGTGCATGACGCGCGAAAATACCGGCAAAAAGGATGTTCATACCACCAGGACCTGATTTCTTCTTTTTTGATTACTTTTCCTAATCCCATGGTCGTTTTCATTTTTCTGGCCGTATTTGCCAGTTCCGGTATTGTGTTTCAGATCGATAAACTTCACCAGGCGCTGGTTCATATCATGGGAATTTTTACAGGAGCAAGTATTTGGTGGCTGGCCCTGACGAACCTGGTCAGTTCATTCAGGCATAAACTTAGTTTCCGCTTTTTGTGGTGGCTTAACAAGATTGCCGGAACAGTGATCATCATCCTTGTGCTTGTATCGTTTTTATTATCCTTTAGTAAAACGTCGGGCCTTTAAAAATAGTTTTGAATCACGTTGATGAACATTTCGGGAGCTTTGCAGGGCCTGTTGGTTTTGCCGTTGAAAAACAC
>CAZOYZ010000346.1:4777-6003 GCA_964584045.1 uncultured Prolixibacteraceae bacterium
CGGCCGATTTCATAATACCGGGGATAATTTCCGTAATATACAACTCCCATTTTATCGGTGTCTTCGTAATACACTCGGACAGTTGTCTCACTTATCAGCATGCTTCGTTTATTTAAACGGTGAATCGGGTTCTTTTGCCATATGACGAAAGGCCAGCTTGTCGACCAGGGCAGGAAAGAATTTGGCCAGGAAGACAGAAAGTTTTCCTTCTGTAAAGGTTAAGATCAGTTGCCGCCTGCGTTTTTGCACGGCGCGGACAATATGGCGGGCACATTGTTCGGCAGTCATCATTTTTTCTTCGTTACGCGGCGTTTCACCCTGCTGCCGGCCGGTAGCTGTAAGAGCGGTTTTCCGTACTTCAGAAGCAGTAAACCCGGGAGCGGCAACCAGAACATGGAGGCCCTTTTTCATATTTTCAATCCGAAGGGTGTCAAGAAACCCGCGAACGGCAAATTTCGACGCGGCATATCCGGTCCTTCCGGGCAGCCCGATGTACCCGGCAATGGAAATGATACCAACCACCGACCCTTTTGTCTGAAGCAACCAGGGCAGGGCATACTTGGTACAGTAAACCGTCCCCCAAAAATTCACATTCATCAGTTTGCGGATCACATCGAGGTCTACGTTTTCGAATACGGCACGCATAGAAATCCCGGCATTATTGACAAGAATATCGATCCTTCCGAATCGTTCGAGCGTTGCGCTGATCAATTGCCGGCATTCCTCTTCCCTGCTCACATCCGTTTGTTGAGCCAGTATTTCGGCCGGGGCCAGGTCATTTTTCAGATTTTCCAGCAAATCAAGTCGCCTGGCAGCAAGGACCAGTTTGTACCCCTGAGCTGCAAATTCGCATGCCAGGGCTTTACCGATGCCGGAAGATGCTCCGGTAATAATGACAACTTCGTCTTTCATTTTTTATGCTCGCAATTTTGATACTTCATTCCTGAGAAAACAAGAATCCTGTGAATTTCTGTTTTCGCAGAAATGGAATCTTTCTTTCGGTAACAAGAACAAAAGTAATTTTTTTTTGCGAGGAAGGGTGCAAGATCTGACTATCTGACTGGCGGAAATTGTTAAAAACTCTGTGTGACATTTTTTTAAATTTTGGCAGGTATCGTTTGCAATTCAAGTCAGGTTTTTTACCTTTGCCCCGCCTTTACAAAAAAAGGTGACATTCATAAGGATGACTCAGTAGCTCAGCAGGTAGAGCACATCCCTTTTAAGGA
>CAZOYZ010000347.1:0-6002 GCA_964584045.1 uncultured Prolixibacteraceae bacterium
GCCTCCCGGTTCATCCCGCTGTCTTCCCACTCCACCGAAAGCGGACCCTGATACCCGATGTCATTCAGTGCACGGATAATACTCTCAAAATCGATCTTCCCCCGCCCGGGGCTCCGGAAGTTCCAGTAACGCCTGTTATCGCCAAACTCGGTATGGCCTCCGAACACGCCGATATCCATAGGCTGATCACTCCAATGTGCATCTTTGACATGGACATGAAAAATGCGGTCGGCAAATTCATAAATAAATTTCACATAATCAACGCCCTGGTATCCAAAATGGCTCGGATCGTAATTAAATCCGAATGCCGGGTGATTGTTCACTGCTTTGAGCGCGCGGCGTGCCGTTGCAATATCAAACGCTATTTCAGTGGGGTGAACCTCCAGGCAGAATCTCACGCCCAGTTTTTGGTATTCATCCAGGATAGGGATCCACCTTTTAGCAAAATCCTCATACCCTCTGTCGATCTGCTTTTGCGACACCGCAGGAAAGGAATAAAGCAGGTGCCAGACAGAGCTTCCGGTAAAGCCGGCCACATTTCTGATCCCAAGCCGGGCGGCTGCACGGCCCGTCTCGATCATCGCCAGGGCTGCACGGTTCCTGACACCTTCAGGATCGCCATCTCCCCAAATATGATCGGGCAGGACACCCTGGTGGCGTTCATCGATCGGATCGCAAACACATTGTCCCACCAGGTGGCTCGATATGGTAAACAGTTGCAATCCGTATTCCTGGAGTAACGCTTTCCGCTGGTCACAATAAGCCTGGTCAGCTTTATTAATTTCCATATGATCGCCCCAACAACAAAGTTCCAGTCCGTCGTATCCAAACTGCTTTGCCTTTTGGCACATGATTTCGATTGGCAGGTCAGCCCATTGTCCGGTAAATAATGTTACAGGTCTGGTCATGATTAAAAAATGGTTAATAAGGTTAAATTGTGAAATACTTACTATTCACTAGTCACTACTAGAACGGTATCCACTTAACAGAGTCGTCATAACCGGATTTCACGACGGCCTCAATAAACTTCATACCGCGGATCCCGTCTTCAATTCCCGGAAAATCGAGCATTTCGGGGGTAGGCACCTCTCCGTTCATCCTGGCGCGCAGGGTGAGGGCAAAATTCCGGTAAATATTGGCAAAGGCCTCGAGATATCCTTCAGGATGCCCGGCCGGAGTACGGGTATTGAACTGAGCCTGGCTTCCCATATGACCGGTACCCACGCGAAGCATTTCGGTAGGACGGTCTGTCCATTTTAACCAAAGGGTGTTTGGCTCCTGCTGTGCCCATTCCAGTCCTCCTTTTTCGCCGTAAACCCTTATTTTTATGGCATTCTCCTCTCCAACGGCGATCTGCGTGGCCATTAACACCCCTTGGGCACCGTTCTCGAAGCGAAGCAGGACGGCCCCGTCGTCGTCGAGCAGTCTGCCGGGAACAAAGGTATTCAGGTCAGCGCAAACTTCAGTGGTTTTTAAACCGGTGACATATTCGGCCAGGTGATGGGCATGCGTACCGATGTCGCCCATACAGCCGGCTTTCCCTGAGCGTTTGGGATCAGTTCTCCACTCAGCCTGTTTATTGTTGCTATCTTCGGCCTTTGATGAAAGCCAGCCCTGCGGATATTCCACATAGATCCGGCGAACTTTACCCAGATCACCGCGGCTGACTCTGACGCGGGCTTCCTTGACCGCCGGATATCCTGAATAAGTATGGGTCAAAGCCAAAGTCAGGCCGGTCTCTTCAAGTTTCTTTTTCAGTTGAAGTGCCTCATCGAGCGAATAGGTGACCGGTTTGTCAAGCACCACGTGGAAACCATGATCCAGCGCCTGGAATGCCGGATCGAAATGAAGATGATTCGGTGTAACGATCACCACGAAATCCATGCGGACCCCTTCAGGCAGCCTGGACTCCTTCTCAAACATTTGCCGGTAATCCGGATAGACGCGGTCGTCAGGAAGAAAACACACTTTACCTGTCGCTCTTGAATTTTCCGGCTGACTGCTGAAGCAGCCGCAAACCAATTCGATCTGATTATCCATCATTGCGGCGATACGGTGAACGGCTCCTATAAAAGCTCCGGCGCCACCACCGACCATCCCCATGCGAAGTTTACGGTACATAGTTTTATTGGTTTAATTTTAGTTTCCCAAATGTATGAAACTTTCGGTAAAGATACAAGAACAGGCGGCCTGGCAAAAGATGACATAAAATCTTACCCGTCCAAAACCGGAGAACTTTGGCAGAAGTTTCTGGATGTCAAAGTCCCGGTTTTTTTTCGGATTTTTTTATTACTTTTGTGGCGTAAAACAGTAATGGCATCTTCTTTACAGGCTGGCTTTCCTGTCCCGGAATTTAGACAGACATTCGTTTTCATTAACCGTTTTTCGCGCCCGGCAGAGTCTCAGATTCGTTTTGGCCTTTGTCCCCGCTTAATCAAAACGTTCCGTTGATTGATATGAAGTTTAGCGAATTTGATTTACACGACGATATTCTGGATGCTCTTTATGACATGGCCTTTGATGAGGCGACTGAGATCCAGGAAAAGACCATTCCCGTCATTCTTGAAGGACGTGACCTGATTGCCTGCGCCCAGACAGGGACCGGCAAGACGGCCGCTTTCATGTTGCCCGTGATCGAAAAGATTTCAGCGCTTCCGTCGGGAAAAACCCGTGCGCTGGTCATTGTTCCCACCCGTGAACTGGCTATCCAGACCGACCAGCAGGTACAGGGATTCTCCTATTACGCCGGGACCACCTCCTGCTCCATCTATGGCGGAGGAGACGGAAAGGAATGGGAAGCACAGCGCAAGGCGCTTGAAAATGGGGTTGACATTATTGTGGCCACTCCTGGGAAACTCATCTCCTTCATTGATAACGATATTGCTCAATTGGGCCAGGTCGAATATGTGATCCTGGATGAAGCCGACCGGATGCTCGATATCGGGTTCTACGATGACATCATCCGTATCTTTAGCCATTTGCCGGAGAAACGCCAGACGCTCATGTTCAGCGCCACCATGCCCCCCAAGATCAGGGCCCTGGCGACGAAGATCCTGACCAACCCGGTCGAGCTCAGCACGGCGATCAGCAAGCCTGCCGAAGGCGTGTTGCAGGCTGCTTACGTTTGTTATGAAGAACAAAAGATCCCCCTCATCAACAGTCTGATCGCTGACAAGGAAGATTGCCAGAGCATCCTCATTTTCAGCTCTACCAAAAAGAAAGTCACCCAGATCGTCCATTCCCTGAAACGAAAAAAAATGGATGCGGTAGGGATTTCGTCCGATCTGGAACAGAAGGAACGCGAATCGGTGCTGATGCAGTTCCGGAACCGTCAGATCCGGATCTTGGTGGCAACCGACGTGCTCAGCCGGGGCATTGATGTGAAGGATATCAACCTGGTGATCAATTTTGATGTTCCCGGCGATGCGGAGGACTATGTGCACAGGGTGGGCAGGACCGCCCGGGCAAGCGCTACCGGTGTGGCGCTCACGCTGATCAACAGCGACGATATGTATAAGTTCGAACAGATTGAAGCGCTGATCGGGGAAACGGTCTATAAGATACCCATGCCCCTTGAACTGGGACCCGGGCCTGAATGGAAAGTGGCGTCCCGTAAGAAAGGCGGACGCAGCGGGAAAAACTTCAACCGGAAAAAATCAGGCGGCTCCCGAAAAGAAAAAACAGGGCAAGCCGTGCGAACTTCAAAAAGAACGGAGTAATTTTAAAAAAAACTCGTTCATACGCAACCATTTTGCGATCATGTTTATCTTTCAGAAAAAAGCCAATGACCATGCAAAAATTAAAAGTCCGGTTTTTGAAGGGTTACAACTTGCTTCTTTCTCTGCTGCTGGCCCTTTTAGGTTGTACAGGGGAAGAACCTGCCTGTGAATACGGTATGCCTCACGCCTCCTTTGTATTAAAAGGGACAGTCCGCTCTAAGACAACGGCTCAGCCGGTTGCCGGCATCCAGGTAACGGTAACAAACTCCGCTCAGGCTTCCTGTTCGGCCGTTTCTGCCGGAACCGGAAAATTCGAAGTCACAATCGAGGATTTCCCCGCCGATCAGGCTTTCCCTGTAAAATTTACCGATGCGGACGGAACAGCGAACGGCATCTTTCTTTCCAAGGATACGATCGCCGAGTTCAACGATCCGGTATTCACCGGAGGCGATCATGACTGGTACGATGGAAAAACTGAGAAGGAATTCAACGTGAAACTGACTCCGAAGGAATGACTGCCGGCAAGCTTTCTTTTAAAAAGAAATTCGCATTGGCGTTATTCCGGAGATACAAAGGAACTCAGCAACAGCTCCACCGGCTCAACTACCTGTTTTGGGAGTGTACATTACGCTGCAACCTAAGCTGCAGGCATTGCGGAAGCGAATGCAAAAAGGACGCCCTGGTCAAAGACATGCCCGCTTCCGATTTTTTTCATGCGCTCGACCAACTCAAATCGCTGGTCAGTCCCCATCAAACCATGATTGCACTGACAGGAGGAGAAGCCTTGATCAGAAAAGACCTTGAAGAGATCGGCCATGGCCTTTACGACCGGGGCTTCCCCTGGGGAATTGTGACCAACGGCATGCTCCTGAATGAAAAAAGGCTGAATTCACTAATTGACGCAGGATTACGGTCGGTCACCGTCAGCCTTGACGGCCTTGCCGATTCGCATAACTGGCTGCGGGGCAATAACACAAGCTTTGAAAAGGCGTTTGCCGCCATCCGGCTGCTGACAGAAACGACCGGCCTCAGTTATGACGTGGTGACCTGCGTCCACCAAAGGAATTTTCACGAACTTGCCCGGCTGCGTGATCTGTTGATCAGTGTCGGCGTAAAAAAATGGAGGATTTTCACGATCTTTCCCTTGGGGCGTGCTGCACAATCGCCTGAACTGCAGCTTACCCCGGAACAGTTTTGCAGCCTTTTCGAATTTATTAAACAAACCCGGAGAGAAAAAAAGATTGCCCTGAGCTATGGATGTGAAGGATTCCTGGGCAATTACGAAGGAGACGTGCGGGACAGTTTTTTCTTTTGCCGGGCCGGAATCAATGTCGCTTCCGTTTTGGCAGACGGATCCATATCGGCCTGCCCTGATCTGAGGGACAATTTCATCCAGGGAAATATTTACCAGGATAACCTGGCCGATGTCTGGGAAAACCGGTATCAGATATTCCGCGACAGGAGCTGGACAAAAACCGGTATATGCGCCGATTGCAGCTTTTACCGCTACTGTGAAGGGAACGGCATGCATCTCAGGAATGACAAAACACGCGAACTCCTGTTTTGTCATTTGAAAAGGATCGAAAAGGGAGAAGCGATGCTGAACAGAAAAAGCAGATCATAAGCAATAGCGTATTCAATATAGCTCTGTTACCAAATGCAATACCGGTTCAGAATATTGATCTGCCTGCGCGATTTCGGGAGGTTTTAAAAACATCAAAATAACTCTTGTACCAGATACTCTTCAATTTCCCGTTTTTCCGAAGAAAAGTTAATACCGATGGCCGTTTTCCTCCGGGGGTCGGACTGATAAGGCTGAAGATACTCCTTTTCGAAAATCTGATCCAGAGCTTCCCGGGCGGTTTTGTCCAGCTTTAACTCTGCCACATAAATATGCGTGGGGGTTTTCACCAAAACATCGCACCTCCCCTTTGAACTGTGTACCTCACAATGAATATCGACGCCTACCATTTTAAAAGCCATATAGACAATCACATGAAAGACCGACTCGTGATCAGCCCGCCACAAGTCGTAAGGGATGCCGGCTATCAGATCGTTCAGTGCCCTGATCATCTTAGGAATGTCATTATCCTGCAAGGCGTCAAGGATAGCGTTTGTCACCGCCAACGTGTTGCCCGGGGAAATACTGCGATAGGATCCCAGCAAAGCGTCATAAAGACTTTTTTCAACCTCTTTATTGGGAAACCCCAGTGTATAAATACTCCTGGCGGCATTGTATTCCCTGATCGTAAGGTAACCGGTCTGGAATAAAACGGGCAGGGA
>CAZOYZ010000348.1:0-4003 GCA_964584045.1 uncultured Prolixibacteraceae bacterium
CGGGCAAAAATCAACGCGTGAAATACGTTTTTAAACAGGAGGATAGCGGGTGGAAGGATATCACCACATCGGCTGCTGCGGAAAATGATTCAGCCGGAAATTATCTTGTTTTTACGGGACCGTAGCTTCGGTCAATATTAACGGAAAGGAAGCCGGGATCATCCAGGCAGAACCTTATCTGTTCCAGACAGAATTGCCTCAGGGTGAGAATACCATCGATGTCATCGTCATCGGGAGTCTGAAAAATACCCTGAGACCTCATCACGGAGATTTGAAAAAAGGAGTGGTCAAACCGGATCTTTTCAGGATCGCACCGGAGGTTCAGCCGGAAGGGAGCGCATACCAGATGATCGATTACGGGCTCATGGAAGATTTTAAAATATATACCCTTACGACAGGAATAGCCGGACAAAAATGATTTTTCTGCAAAATGCCGGACAACCTGTCTCTACCTGACTCACACAATAAGTTGCTTTTTCTGACAGGCCGTGAACTTGTATCTTTAGCAGATATTTTTTAACTTAGTGCGTTAATTAAAAAAAGAAAAGCGATAACTTATGAGATTGTTCTTCATAATATGGATCGTTTATTTATCCTTTTTGTCAGGTTGTACCGATTTTTCCGCCAGTGACGTTGCTGTCGGCGGACTGCGTTGTGAATATATGACGGATCCTTTGGGGATTGAGAAAGGTAACCCCCGGTTGAGTTGGGTCATCCGGTCGGGCACCAGAGGGCAGTGGCAAACCGCCTATCAGGTAATGGTTGCAGAAAGTCCGGATGAGCTAGACAACGATGAAGGCAGGATCTGGGACAGTAAAAAAGTAAAGTCCGGCCAGTCCGTTCAGGTAACTTTCCAGGGTAAAAAGCTGGAATCGACGAAACGGTATTACTGGAAGGTGCGGGTGTGGGATAAGGAACACCGGCGTTCGGTGTGGAGTGAACCGGCATTCTGGGAAATGGGATTGCTCCAGCCTGATGACTGGAAAGCAAAATGGATCGCTTATGAGCCTGCTTCGGCTCCGCTTTTCCGGAAAGAGTTTGTGATCAGCAAGCCGGTAAAAGATGCCCGTGTATTGATCAGCGGGCTTGGATATTATGAATTAAGCATGAATGGTTCAAAAATCGGTGATCATGTGCTCGATCCGGGGCAAACCGATTATGAGCAGCGGACGTTTTACGTCGTGTATGATGTCATTTCTCAGCTAAAGCAGGGGAGCAATGCGATTGGCGTGATGCTGGGCGACGGCTGGTATCATCAGACTGCGGTCAATCACGGCAAATACGGATGGACGGACGTGGTTTACGGGACGCCGCGACTGATCTTTCAGATGCACCTGACGTTTTTGGACGGGAGCCGGCAAATCATCGCTTCGGATGAAACATGGAAAGCATCTCCCGGCCCTGTCGTCGCGAGTAACATTTATGCCGGCGAACACTATGATGCCCGTTTGGAAAAGGACGGATGGGACAGCCAGGGATTTGATGACGGAGATTGGGAAGTGGTGAAGCTGACCGAAGGGCCTGGCGGTAAGCTGGTCTGCCAGAATATTCCTCCGGTCAAAAAAATAAAGACGATTACCCCGGTTCAAATCACGAGCCCCGGGCCGGGGGTGTATGTGTACGATATGGGACAAAATTTCTCAGGATGGGCCAGGTTGAAGATTCAGGCGCCGGCGGGCACAAAAGTCCGGCTCCGGTTTTCCGAGTGGCTGGGGGAAGATGGCATGATCGATCCCGCGAGTACAGGCGTGTATGCCACAGGACTTGTGCAAACGGATGAATATGTTTGTAAGGGGAGAGGTGTTGAAACCTGGGAACCACGGTTTACCTGGCACGGGTTCCGGTATGTGGAAATGTGCGGTTTCCCGGGAGTCCCGGCAAGGGAAAACCTGGAAGGGATCGTGGTACATACCGCTCTCGAAAAGGCAGGGGTGTTTGAATGCTCCGATTCCCTGATCAATAAGCTGCACGAAACGGCGCTATGGACACTGACCGGGAACCTGCACAGCATTCCGACCGATTGTCCGCACCGGGAACGCTGTGGTTGGCTGGCCGATGCATTCCTGGTATCGGATATGGCCATTTATAACTTTGATGCGGCGACGTTCTGGAGTAAATTCATTCAGGACATCGAAACCTCACGCAGGGGAGGAGTGCCGGCGAACATTGCGCCGGGCAGACGGACGGGAGGTGCGGACCCTGACTGGGGAATGGCGTTTATCAAGTTACCCTGGAACATGCTGTTGTACTATAACGACCGTTCGGTCATCGCGGAACATGAGGAAGGGATGAAGTTTTTGATGAATTACCTGGAGAAAATCGCTGACGACTACGTGATCGAAAAGGGGATTGGCAGCCTGTTTTCGCCGGGAAGGATCAGTCCGCTTGAAACGCCGAAAGAATTTACCTCAACAGCTCTGTTTTATTTTAGCGCCGGAGCCATGGCCCGGATGACGGAAGTGGCCGGAAGGAAAGAGGACGCCGCCCGCTATTCTTCCCTGGCAGAGGCGATCAAAACGTCATTCAATCGTAAATTTTACGATGAGCCGGATAAAACCTATGGCGGACAGGAAAAGAACGCGCTTGCCCTCGCTTTTGATCTGGTGCCTGTTCAGGACATCACTGCTGTGGCGCAAAGCCTGAACCGCGATGTGACGGAAACCCATCAGGGTCATATTGCCACAGGCATTTTTGGGAGCAGGTATATTCACGAGGTACTTGCCGGATATGGTTATGGGGAAACCCTGAGAACGATGCTTCATAAAAAGACTTTTCCAGGTTATGGTTACCTGTTTTCACTTGGTGCAACCACGTTCTGGGAAAACTGGGGAGAACGGACATTCGAAGACCGGGACATCCGCGGGAACACCCGTTCGAAAAGCCATCCCTTCCAGGCAGGATTCGATGCCTGGTTTTATAACGGTCTTGCGGGGATCAATCCGGATGGCGAAAATCCGGGATTCAAACGGATCATTTTCCGGCCCCGGTTTCTGCCGGGTCTGACGTTTGTCAAAGCAAGTTACAACTCCATGTACGGGTTGATCAAAAGCGAGTGGCACAGCAACGGTGATCAAATTACCTGGGAGATCTCCGTGCCCGCCAATACGACGGCGTTGGTCTGTATGCCGGCGCCGGCAGCCGGAACTGTCTGCGAGCATGACAGGCCGGTCAACCGTTCGCAAGGGGTGAAGTTCCTCAAAACCGAGAATGGAAATGCCGTTTTTGAGGTTGTTTCGGGCGATTATTCCTTCAAGTGGGATCCGTCATAATCCTTTTTAGCATTCACTTGTCGTACATCTGTAGGAAATTTGCCAAATTATGATGTAATTTGATTGGAGAAACAGCTTTAATTTTATACTGAAAAACAAATGAAGAGAATTTTATTTTGCCTGGTATTCGCAGCGACCGTTCATATGGGTTTCGCGCAAACGGAGAAACTTCATGTGGTTGTTATTGGCGCTCATCCTGACGATGCCGATCTGCTGGCAGGCGGCACGGCCATCTTACTTTCGCAATTGGGGCATGAGGTTCTGTTTGTCTCGCTGACCAACGGTGATGCGGGCCATTACAGCACCGGCGGCGGGGCACTGGCTAAGATACGGAGAGCTGAAGCAGAAGAGGCCGGTAAACGGTTTGGTGTCACCTATCGCGTCCTGGATAACCATGACGGGGAGTTAAGGCCGGATTTGAATATCCGCCTGGACGTAATCCGCCTGATCCGTGGATGGAATGCGGATGTGGTCATCGGTCATCGCCCGAATGATTACCATCCCGACCACCGGAATGCAGCGATCCTTGTTCAGGACGCCGCTTTTATGGTCGTCGTCCCCAATGTGGCTCCGGACACGCCGCCACTGAAAAAGAACCCTGTTTTTCTTTATGCCCAGGATCGTTTTCAAAAGCCGTATCCCTTCCAGTCAGATATTGCCGTCGATATCTCGGACGTATACCGGCAAAAGGTGTACGCATTTTCGGCACACCGGTCACAGTTTTTTGAGTGGCT
>CAZOYZ010000348.1:4103-6002 GCA_964584045.1 uncultured Prolixibacteraceae bacterium
TTGCTGTTCCGGCAGTTCTCCTAAAACAAGCTGGTATTCATGCGGGGTGACCCCTTCTATTTTTTTGAACACTTTACTGAAATGATACCGGTTTTTGAACCCGCACAACTGATAGGTTTCGACAATCGAGTATTTTTTAAGATAGGCTTTTGACCGTTCCACCCTGATCTGGCTGAGATACTCGTGAAAGGTCTTCCCGTATTTTTCCCTGAAATTGTGCGTGACAAACGATGAACTCCTGCCAATAAATTCTGCCGCTGTTTTTACATCGATAGGCTTGGAAAGGTTATCTTCCACATACTTTTTCAGATAATATTCGGGTTTGGCCTTTCGCAGTTCGACCAGTTTATTTTTAAGAATGAGATCTGCGAAATTCTGGAAAAGCTCAGAAATCAGGATGAGCTTTTCTTTTTCAATGATCGTCATGGAATGATAAGCCCCCTCGAGGTCCCTGACCCTGGAATGCTGAAAAAGGGAGTATTTACCGGCGATAGCCTGAAAGCCTTCTTCCGACCGCACCTGCCCGAAATGTAAGTACCCCACCAGCGCGTTCTCAATGAACAAAGGGTGAAACATCTCATACAAACCATTAGAACACTGATACAAAATCGGTTTCTTTTTGGTTTTTGCTTCTTTGAATTTGGCAAGATCGCATGCGATGCATTTGTGTTTCATCTCGAGCTGGATAAGCTTGCAAAAATCCTGATAGTCACCATTGTTCCCGGCAATTTCATTGGTATATTGCACATCATCAATGGCATAGATGAACGACGTCCGGATGGAGAACAGGTTCGATAACAAATCCATTAATTTCTTGATCTCATTGACTTCGATAAACAATTCTTCGATACGGATTTCCATGGTACAATGGTTTAATGAAAACTGTTTGATGTAAGCGATATCAACCGGCAAAATTGACGGACACATCACCTGCTTTCCACAGGCAAGATAATGAATATGAATTGCCTGTGGTAAAAATAATAAATAGAATTCATTCAATTGCTTATTCGGATATGACATTTGCGTTTTCTGACATTGACAGGACTTTAAAGGTACCTTAATATTGTCTGATGAATGGGTTGCCGGATCGTTGAGGGAAACAAACGGGGCAGCCTTTTTAAAAATGTTGAAAACCAAAAATCAATTATTAATTTATAAAAAGGAGGTTATTATGGCAGGCCCAGGTGCTTATTGGATTGGAAAAGAAGAAACGGATGAGGTCATGGAAGTTCTGCGGGGCGGGTACTTTTTCCGTTACGGGAATGAGAAAGACCAAAAGTTTCTGCATAAAGTTTCGACGCTGGAAAAAGAATTTGCCCGGTATTGCGGGGCGAATTATGCGCTGGCTACCTCTTCGGGAACGTCGGCATTGCTGGTCTCCCTTTTTTCTCTGGGGCTGAAACCCGGCGATGAGGTGATTGTTCCGGCCTACACGTTTGTGGCAACCTATTCCGCCTGTATTTTCGCCGGACTGGTTCCGGTACTGGCTGAGATTGACGAGAGCCTTTCCCTTGATCCTGACGATATCGAGCGCCGGATTACGCCGCGGACAAAGGCCATCATACCCGTTCACATGCTGGGAAATCCCTGTAACATGGACCGGATCATGGCGATCGCCCGGAAACATCATCTTATGGTTTTGGAAGACAGTTGCCAGGCTGCCGGCGCTTCCTATAAAGGAAAGAAGGTAGGGACGATTGGCGACATGGGCGCCTTTTCGCTGAATATTTTTAAAACCATTAACAGTGGTGATGGCGGGTTGGCGGTCACCAACGATCAGGGACGATACGAAGCTGCTTTTGGCGTTCATGACCAGGGACATAAACCAAACCGTTTTGGTGTGGAAGTGGGCGCGCGCAGCATCCTCGGGTTAAATTTCAGGATGAACGAAATTACCGG
>CAZOYZ010000349.1:0-5983 GCA_964584045.1 uncultured Prolixibacteraceae bacterium
GCAGATCTCTGTCTTACCGGAGTTACCCGGTATTTATCAGTACTTTGACTCTGCCGGTAAAATTATTTATGTAGGAAAGGCAAAGAATTTAAAAAAAAGGGTTTCTTCTTACTTTTTAAAGAATCATGACAGCGGAAAAACGACGATGCTGGTCAGGAATATAGCAGAGATCAGACACATGATCGTCGAAACGGAACAGGATGCGCTTTTACTTGAAAATAACCTCATAAAAAAATATCAGCCCCGTTATAACATCAGGCTAAAGGATGATAAAACCTATCCCTGGATCGTGATTAAAAATGAACGGTTTCCGCGGGTTTTTCAAACCCGGAATGTGATCCGCGACGGCTCTGCTTATTTTGGTCCTTATACTTCCGTGTTTGCGGTGCGGACATTGCTTGATCTGTTCAAACGTCTTTATAAAATTCGTACCTGCAAATACAACCTTTCGGAAGAGAATGTGAAAGGTGGTAAGTTCAAAGTGTGTCTGGAGTATCACATTGGAAATTGTATGGGTCCCTGCGAAGGATTACAGTCTGAGGAAGACTATAACCAGGCGATTGATCAGATACGGGATATTCTAAAAGGAAATATCGCCGGTGTAATCAGGTATCTCCGCGAACTCATGAAGAAATATGCAGACGAATACCGCTATGAAGAGGCCGGACAGGTCAAGGAAAAGGTTGAAATTCTCGAAAAGTTCAGAAGCAAGTCAACGGTGGTCAGTTCAACCATTACTGATGTAGATGTGTTTGGAATAGACGTGGTGGAGAAAGCCGCATTCATAAATTATCTTAAAGTAATGAATGGAGCCATCGTTCAGATGTATACCACGGAAATCAAAAAAGTTCTCGGCGAAAGTCCGCAGGAATTATTGTCCTACGCCATCGTGGATATACGTCAGAAAATCTTCTCCAACGCGAAGGAACTGCTGGTTCCGTTCGATCCGGGAATTTCGCTGGAACAGGTGAATTTCAGGATACCTGAACGGGGTGATAAGAGGAAGCTGATGGATTTATCGATGAGGAACGCGAAATACTCCAGGATGGAGAAAGAAAAGCAGGCCGTGCTTTCAAAGCCACAACAAAATACCGATCGTATTTTGGAAGCAATCAAAAAAGACCTTCAGTTAAAGGAGCTTCCGGTTCAGATCGAGTGTTTTGATAATTCAAATTTACAGGGTACTGATCCGGTTGCCGCCTGTGTGGTGTTTAAAAACGCAAAACCGGCTAAAGGCGAATACCGTCATTTCAACGTGAAAACCGTGGAAGGTCCCAATGATTTCGCGTCCATGGAAGAAATCGTGTATCGCAGGTATAAAAGGCAAGTGGATGAAGGTCGCCCTTTACCGCAACTGATCATTATTGACGGGGGGAAGGGCCAACTGGGTATGGCGTTAAATGCACTTGAAAAGTTAAATCTCAGGGGAAGGATTGCCATAATAGGAATTGCAAAGAAGCTGGAAGAAATTTTCTTTCCCGGCGATCCTGTTCCCCTGTATCTGGATAAAAATTCGGAGACATTAAAAGTTATTCAGCAGGCAAGAGACGAAGCTCACCGCTTTGGAATCACTTTTCACAGGAAAAAGAGATTGATAAATTTTATCAAATCACAATTGGAAGATATTCCTGGAATAGGAGAGAAGACCATTCAACACCTCTTCACGGAATTTAAAAGCCTTGAGAATTTAAAAAAACAGCCCTACGATACAGTAGCCTCACAAATAGGCGATTCTAAGGCGGCAAAAATCTTTGAATACTTCCAATTAAAGCATTGAAATCCAACCATAAGAAAAGGAGTTCCCGGCCAAAAAAACATGTTCTTTTTTGTGAGCATCTGTATTAGCTCCGGTACTTTTCGTCCGACTCGAGCAATCCCAGATAGGAAAGATACCTGCTTTCGGCAATTTCGTTTTCAGATACCGCTCGTTTTACTTCACAACCGGGTTCATGGGTATGCGTGCAATTATAATACTGGCATTTGTCCAGCCTTTTGAAAATTTCAGGAAAATAATGACCGATCTCTTCTTTTTCCATTTCCAATACGCCGAACCCTTTTATGCCCGGAGTGTCAATGATGAATCCCCCAAAGCTCAACTCGAACATCTCGGAAAAAGTGGTGGTGTGTTTTCCCGTTTCATGATAGTCTGAAATTTCCCTCGTTTTCAGGTTTAATCTGGGTTCAACTTTATTGATCAGGGTAGATTTCCCCACACCGGAATGACCAGAAAAAACACTGGTTTTTCCCCTCATGAGTTCTCTGACATCACTAATCCCCTCGTTTTGCTTTGCCGACGTCTGAAGGCAGTGGTAACCGATTTTCCGATAGACTTCCGTCAACTTTCGCATTTGATCCACCTGTGAAGGATTGTAACGGTCAACCTTATTAAAAATTAACGTACAGGGTATACGGTAAGCCTCGGCCGACGCGAGAAACCGATCTATAAAAGTTGTCGTTGTAACAGGGTAGTTAATGGTCACAAGCAGAAAAGCCTGGTCAATATTGGAAGCGATGATCTGATATTGTTTTGAAAGGTTGGGTGACTTACGGATGATGTAGTTTTTCCGGTCAACGATGTCAGTGATTAAACCGACAGGTTTGGACGGATCGTCTCCTTCCTGATCAGGCATGGCAACTTCCACCTGATCTCCCACAGCAACCGGATTCGTGCTTTTTAAATCCCTGATGCGAAAATTTCCTTTTAGCTTACATTCCACAGTCCCGGACTCCGTTTGGACAGAGAACCAGCTTCCCGTCGATTTTATGACAATTCCCTTGCTCAATAGCGATCTCTGTTTAAAAAGTTTATCTTACTTTCGCTGAAAATAATTATCAAAATTACGAAAATTTGTGAAACCTGTCCTTGTATGCAAATGAGATTGATATCCGGGTGGGGTAGTATGCGTTGAAATTTGATTCATGAAGATATTTTTTTTATTTTTTCTGTTCGCAGGGATCTGCGAAGCCTCTTTTTCTCAAGAGCGCTCCCGTAATTCCTTTAATCTGGATACCAGCTACGTAGAAAGCTATTATCATGACCTGATCGTCAGGGTTTATTCGGCTAACCGGAATAACTTTGTTCACTTCATCGATATCGCCGAAGATTTGGACTTAAAATATCGTCCGAACGATTATTTTGATCTGGGAGTGGGCCTTAATTACAAATGGTTCGGACTGAATGTGGGAACCAAAATCGCCAAACTTTCGGATGATAACCATATTTATGGAAAAAGTACTACTGTCGGTTTGCAGAGTTATCTGTACGCGCAGAGATTCACCCTGGACATCATGGCTTTAAAGACCCGCGGATATTATCTCGATCTGGACGATGAACAGTTTGAAAGACAGATTGCGCAGGAGGAGTATTACAAACGTCGCGATCTGAGAACCAGGAATTTTGGCATCAATCTGAATTACGTGCTCAATAACAGGCGGTTTTCCTATAAAGCGGCATTTAAACAAAATGATCTGCAGAAAAAGAGTGCCGGTTCTGTCATCCTGGGAGCCGGGGCATACCTTTTAACTGTTCAGGCAGACTCTGCATTTGTTCCAGGTGAGATAAGCCATCACTATTTTTTGGGCTGGAGAGAACTCAATGCATTTAAATGTTATACGTTCAATGGTAACCTGGAATATGCGTATTCCTGGGTTCCTGTAAAAAACTGGATCACAACGGCTGCATACAGGCTAAGCCTGGGTATGCAGCGGAATATCTGGTTTGTTGACGATCAGGCACAAAATAAGCAGTTCAGGTTAAACAGGAGTGGTATGATCCGGCTGTCGGCCGGTCATCATTTTCCTGCTTTTTATCTGGGTATTTCATTTGTAAGGTATCAGCAAAACTCGATCATACGGATGAGTTCGATCAAGGTGCTGAATGGAACGAATTTTACAGAGTTTACGGTGAGTAAAAGGATCAAACTGTAAGGTCTCTGCCGGTTACAGCAAAATTAATCGACTTTACTCATAATGAGCTTTCCGTGCTGGATTCCTTTTACTGTAATGAGCTGATCTGCCAGGCTCGTAAGCTGAAACGACGGACCTTTCACAGCCACAATTTCCATACAATGAGCATTCATATAAAAAATCTGGGAGGAAAGGATCAGTTCCCTGGAATTGGCCTGAATTTCCTGAAGCCGTGAGTGGATGTCCTTTTTCGTTTCACTGTAGACCAGTGTGATGGCCCCGGCTACAATATGATCACATTTCCATTTTTTTTCCACCAGGTTTTTTTCCACCAGAAAGCGGATGGCCTGTGAGCGGTTGGAGAATGAATTTTCCTGCACGTATTCATCCAGCGCTTTCAGCAGATCTTCTTCGAGTGATACGCCAAAACGGGTTACAGCCATATTCGATCATTTTATTGTTGTTACTGTTGTTCGCCATTCCAAGTGATCCGGAACTGCAACCGGCAGACGCGGCGGCTAGCTGCCGGCAGCTTTGTCGTTGAGTTCCCAGGTAAATCCTTCTTTGGTATCTTTGATTACAAAGCCCAGCTTTCCGAGTTCATTCCGGATGTAATCGGCTGTCGCCCAGTCTTTGCCGGCTTTCGCTTTCATGCGCAGCTGCAGCAATAGGTCCACAGCGCCTTCAAAGGCCGCGGAATTTGATTTAATCTCCGCTTCCTGTCTCTTTAACCCCAACAAGTCGAACACGAAATCTGAAAAGAGATTTTTGAGTGCGGTCAGATCACTGGCAGAGATGGTTTCTTTGCCGTCGGTTACTGAATTGATCATTTTTACGCCTTCAAATAAGCCGGCAATGACCACAGGCGTATTCAAATCATCGCTCATAGCCTCATAGCATTCCGTTTTTAAAGGAGAAACTTTAACCGTCGATTTTTCAGAAGGTTGTATCTGATCCAGCGCATCCACAGCTTTGAGCAAACGGTGAAGTCCTTTTTCGGCAGCCTGGAGTGCTTCATTCGAAAAATCGAGCGTACTGCGATAATGAGCGGTAAGCATAAAATAACGGATGGTCATGGGTGAATAAGCCTTTTCAAGCAGAGGATGATTGCCGGAGAAGAACCCTTCGAGTGAAATGGCATTTCCCAGTGATTTTCCCATTTTTTGACCGTTAAGCGTGATCATGTTGTTATGCATCCAGTATCGGACGGAGTCATGTCCGTAAACGGCCCTCGCCTGTGCCATTTCAGCCTCGTGATGAGGAAAAGTGAGATCCATTCCCCCGCCGTGGATATCGAATGTTTCCCCGAGATACTTGGAACTCATTGCTGTACATTCAAGATGCCAGCCGGGGAAGCCGTCACTCCACCGGGAGGGCCAGCGCATGATGTGCTCGGGCAAGGCTTTTTTCCAGATGGCAAAATCGAAGGGCGAGCGCTTTTCATGCTGTCCTTCAAGTTCACGGGTATTGACCTGTAAATCTTCGATTTTCCGCCCGGAGAGTTGTCCGTACGGATTATTTTGCGCATATTTTTCAACATCAAAGTAAACCGACCCGTTGCTTTCGTAAGCATATCCTGAAGCCAGTATTTTTTCTACGGCTTCGATCTGTTCCGGAATATGCCCGCTCGCGCGCGGTTCGATGCTTGGAGGAAGCACATTCAGCTTCTCCATCGCCCTTTCGTAATAGTTGGTATAGATCTGCACCACTTCCATGGGTTCCAGTTCATCCAGCCGGGCTCTTTTCGCAATTTTGTCTTCACCCTCATCGGCGTCGTTGGCCAGGTGCCCGACGTCTGTAATATTGCGAACGTAACGCACCTTGTAATTTAAATGCTTCAGATACCTGAAAAGCAGGTCAAAAGTAATCGCAGAACGGGCATGGCCCAGGTGAGCCTCTCCGTAAACGGTTGGCCCGCAAACGTATATACCTGCCCTGCCCGGATGTAAAGGTTTGAAGACTTCTTTTCTGCGGCTTAATGTGTTGTAAATCTGAAGCTCGGTTTCCATCGATCGTTAAAATTTTTGCAAAGGTAGGAAATATATTGCCTTATAAGCAACATCAATGATACGGTTTC
>CAZOYZ010000350.1:0-1397 GCA_964584045.1 uncultured Prolixibacteraceae bacterium
TTTTTGACAGCAATCTCCGCAGTCCTTGTTAATTGCTTCTCCCATTCAGCCGTCGACACATCCTGTTCCATGCGCAGCGCAATGCAAAGGTCCAGCTTTCTGACCGGTTGACCGGTTTTGACGGTGCATGTTCTGGTCGGCAGTTCATTGAACATCCCGGTTCCGGTTCCTGCCGGTTCCATGTTTGGGGCGATTAAGCAGCCCCCCACGGTCAGCCGCGAGAGCGGGTCGGGAACAGCCTCCAAAAATTCTTCCATTCCCTGTTGCTTACTGTCGCTCATCCGCCGGGCATTCACTTCGGCCAAACGCCGGAACCACTGCAAACGGCCATCGACGACTTTTGACTCGTAGCCTGACCAGGTTTCGTAGCTGACAGCCAGCTCAACGGACGTACCGGCCTCCATTTCAACGTGAATGACAGGCTGGTCAATGCTGCACCAGAGTTTTACCGAAACAGGCACCCCGGAGGCGGTTTTGCCTGAAACTGCCATCTCACTCCGCTGCAGGTTCAGTTCCTGTCGGAAATCCTTTTCAAAAACAGCAGGGGAAAAGCGCAGGCGCATCAGTCCCAGCTTCACCTGCATGCCGTTTCCATCCATACAATTGGGGCTGCCCATCAAAAACAACAAATCGTTGTCTTCGACCCAGACGTTGAGGCCAAGAATACCTCCTGCCAGCGGCATGGAACCTGCTGCATTCTTGCTTTGATGATCCCAGGTAATAGTATAGATCCGAATGTCTGGAGTATGCCCATCAAGATTTACACAACAGACCAAATCAAAATATGATAATAGAAGAAAGCCCCCGATGATACTACGTAAAGGTATCCTAAAGAACAAAAATGGTTGCTTTCTATTAACATCCTTGTGCCTGTTATATTTTATTTTGCTTTGCATATGAATAACCTTTTAGTAATGCACCCTTATTTCCTTTATTATCGATTTGGTTCTTGACAGGAACCGGAAGGGATAGGAACCGGCCTATCCCTTCTTAAAAACTCAAAGAGTAAAAATTCAAGACTATTTATTTAATTGTCGGATCAAATGTTCCATTATCCCAACCCACATTTTGCACCAGATTTTCATCCTTTTGGATATCGTTTGGACTGATGGGCCAGAAATAGTATGTATCCGGGATCTCGATCCTGTTATCGGTAGCTTTATCAATTTCCTCAAGTCTGTAATCTGTAATAGCCCTACGTATGCTATCTGCGGAAACTCCACTTGGCGGATTCAAAATCAGTGTACCAAAATATTTGGTAATCGCACTAAGTCCTACGAGTCCTAATCCGGTGATATCGGCAGCGGTGCCTTTGGTATCAGCTAAATAAGGTCCGTTAGCATGCCATGTTATCTGGTTATTTAGCACGGAGAATAATCTTCTGCGACGCAAATCCC
>CAZOYZ010000350.1:1407-5979 GCA_964584045.1 uncultured Prolixibacteraceae bacterium
TTTTCCTTCATACGCAAGTTCAATTTGGCGCTCTTTCATGATTGCGTCTAAAGTTGCCTGATAATCAGATCCTACGCCGGAAGCTAAGCCGTAACTTCCATTACCGTCATCGGTAATTCCGGCTCTTTTTCTGATCAGTATAATATTTTCTCTCGCCAGGCTCATATTATTGGTTTCGTTCGCGCATTCAGCAACATCCAACAGAACTTCTGCATAACGGATGATCGGCCAATCAAATGCTTGTTTTGACAAATCGCTGGTAACCAATGTGGTATCAATAAACTTCCTGCAATAAAGGCCAGAACGCTGATATGGACCCAAATATCCGTCCTCTAATAAACCAGAATAGGTCCACTGAATTCGCGATTTGTCAGAGCCAAAACCATAAATAGCCGAATTATAAACAATTGTTTGATAGAATCGGGGATCTCGTCCTAACCAAAAGTAATTACTGTCGTACCCTGAAGTCGGGTCAGTGATATTTTTCCCGTTAAGCATAGGATATGCCAGCGCCATTTCCCAGGTAGGCTGGCAACCGCCTGCATCACCGGCAGATACAGTAAGCGGTCGCTGGGCAGTCTGGAAGCCATTACGTTTCACCGGGTCAGCATATTTGACGAAGAGAACCATTTCATTAGCAGCGCCAGTTTTATCGTAATGCATTTGCTCATAGTCTCTCTCCCCTCCCGTTGTGTAAAGGCCATATCCGTTTTCTTTTAGCTCGGTCAGCGCATCGTTGCAAGCAGTATATGCCGCTGTCCAAAATTCCGGGTGATTCTGTGCGGGGCAGAACAAAGGACTGGCTTTCAGCATAAGTACCTGCCCTTTTACTGCCATTGCAGCCCCTTTTGATATCCTCCCCGAGTTGCTGCTATCCCAGGTGCCAGGTAGATGTTCGATTGCGTTATTCAGATCATTCACGATATATTCAAAGCACTCTATTGTACTGTTCCGGTCTACCATTGTCGTCACGAAATCATTAGGATCCTGTACTTCCTCAATAATAGGGACACCGCCATAAATTTTGACCATCTGATAGTATTGATATGCCCGGAAAAAGTAGACTTGTCCTATCAGTTCATTTTTCTTAGTTTGATCAAGGTTGGATACTTCATCAATATTCTCAAAAAACACATTCATTGACCTGATTCTGGAATAGGCCGTACTCCAATTCACCCCATCGGGAAACCCGCTGCTGCTTTGCTGCTTTCCATTTAAGAACCCATTTATGGTACCTGCTTCTTCCGTATAGGCCTCATTTCTGTTCCAGACAGGCAGAATGCCATAAAATTGATTCACATAGTACGAAACATACTCCGGATCATTCCACGCTTGTTCAGGTGTAACTGCTCCAATATGCGGCTGATCAAATACATCACTGCAGCCCATATTTAGTAAAAGTAACAATCCTGTAAGGACGCTGTATATTTTATTTACTCCCATTTGTAAAGATTTCATTGCTAGTAATTTTTTGAGTTTCATTTCAAAAATTAATACTTAAACCTACTGTAGCTGACTTCATTAAAGGGTAAGCAATATGGGTTCCCAACTCAGGGTCGTACACGTTAACTTTGTCCCATAATATCAAATTCTCACCGCTGAAATAGGCCCTTACTCCTTGTATTAACGAGTTCTTAAGGTATCTTGCGGGTACCGCGTAGCTAATTGTAACATTCTTTAAACGCAGAAATCCACCTTTACGCATCCAGAAGGTGGATTCGGGGAACAATCCCATCGTCGAATAGTAAGGACTTGGATAAGATGCATCAGGGCTGGAAGTACTCCAGGCATCTTTCCAGACAGTCAGGTTGTTTTGATAAATAGCTGCTGACCTGGCGCCGTTATAACCGCCGGCTAACATGACATCATATTTGGCAAAGCCTGAAAATAGGGTTGAAAAAGTAAATCCTCTCCATGTTACTTTTGCATCAAAGCCGTATGCGATCCTTGGAGTCCCGTTTGTGCTGAGTAAGGTAGCGTCGTTACTATCTATTTTTCCATCAGGGGTATCAACACCGAGAGGTCCACGCAAATCCTCATACAAAATCATTCCCGGAGCGGGTTTGTATCCAAATATGGTAAATCCATTTCCCTTTTCAGCGATAATCTTGTCTGCATCAGCTTGCGTCCTGATTATCCCCTCATCAACATACCCTGTAATCCATCCGTCAATAGGCTTGCCTATCTGGTTCAAATAATTTCGGGTAGAGGCGGCCTGATCTTTCTCTAAATACTCGTTTGTAGAATATGACCAATTGACCCCAATCTGGTATTTCCATTCTCCGATTCTGTTTTCATGTCCAATAGAAACCTCTATTCCTTTGGCAAGAGCCTTCCCATAATTAACAGCAGGCAACGTTGCGCCAATAGTCACGGGTGTTGACGCGATCCTTGTATCTAAGATATCAACCGTTTTCTTGCGCCACCAGTCAAATGTCAGGTTTATCAACCTGTTACGAAAAGAGTAATCCAGACCAATATTCAGGTTGTAATTCTTTTCCCATGTTATATCAGGGTTTGCAAATGAGCCCAATGTAAGAGAAGGCGGAACTGAAGAACCAAAAATCATTCCGCTACTTGTATTATAATTATATGTTTGCTGCCATAACCAATAATCAACATTACCATTAGAGCCCGTTAACCCATATGAAACTCTTGGTTTAAGAATTTCAGCATAAGATGTCCAATTTTCAAAAAAGTCCTCATTGGCAATATTCCAGGCTCCGGAAATTGCAGGGAAATTCCCCCAGCGCTTGGCAGGAGCAAACCGCATGTCTCCATCCCTTCTAAATGTCAGGCCAATTATGTATTTTCGATCATAATTGTAGTCGAACCTGCCAAAGTAAGATGCTTGTCCGTAATAGTTTGACGTACCTGAATTACCCCAGTCTTTATTGTCGGGCGAACCTCCATTAATTTCCTGATAATTTAGATTGTTATAATATTTCCTGCTGGCAGCAAGATTACTGTTGTTGTTTTCTGACGGTTCGTACCCTGCAAGGGCGTTAACATTGTGCTTTCCAAAACTACGATCGTAGGTGAGCATTAAATCTAACTGATAAGCAAAGTATTTATTAAATCCTGATGCCATGTATTGATTAGCTCCATACATACCAGCAACAATATCGTTGTATTGCCAACTTCCGCCAGATCTGTCGGAATCTATTTCTGAAGTAAGATAATGATTATGCGACCCTCCTGATTTAAAGAAATACTCTTTGTAAGCTGCGTTAAAATATTTATAATAGGTGTATTGGTTATTATAACCCACTTTAGCCCTGGCCGTCAATCCCTCTATCCATGGTATTTCATATTTAAGCTCAAAAGTTCCGTTTATAGCGTTATCTTCATTGATCCGATAATTGGTTTTCATTACTTCATCATCTACGAAGCTGGTACCTGAGAGAGCACGCGGCATTCCATTTATCGAGCCAGGTTGGTAAGGTAATCCATAGTACAGATAGTACCAGAAATAACCCATATTTTGGTCGGTTCCGTATGGGAAATTAGGACGCTTATTTTTTGTGTAAAAGCCATCGAGACTCAGCGAGAAGCTTAACCCTTTGGTTATTTCACCATCTAATTTTGCCAATGCTGTGTACTTATCATATGTTTGTTTTAATCCCCCTCCTTGATTCAGATAACTTCCCGAAATAAAATACCGCACTTTTTCACTTCCTCCCCTAACTGATAAGTTGTGATTGGTACCATATGGATTCTCCCATGCATCATCAAACGGGCTATATGAATGAGTTTTAAAATAATCCAGTTCATCATCAGCATAATAGTCTGCACTACTCGGAAGTTTACCTTGGCCTGTTAAAATCATATTTACAATAGTCGCTTGTTCATAGGCATTTACTCTTTTGGGCAAACGCGTCGGCGAGTTAAAAGTGTAGTTTACATTATATGATATTTCAGTTTTTGTCGCACTTCCCATTTTTGTGGTCACCAGAATCACTCCATTCCCCGATCTCATTCCATATATCGAAGCCGAAGCTGCGTCTTTTAGAACGCTTATATTGTCAATATCATTAGGGTTAAGATTATCAAAAGTTGCTTTGTCCCGAATAAATCCGTCTATTACAAATAGCGGATCAGTACCACCTTTCCAGGTGGCAATATTACGTACTTTAATTGTGGATGTAGAACCTGGGTATCCGCCTTGTCCCGAAGAAGAAACCGTTAAGCCTGCAGACAATCCCTGCAACAGATTTGAAGGAGTGGCTGAAGGCCTATCTTCAAATGCTTCAGACCTGATTGATGCCACTGACCCAGTTAGATTCTCTTTCTTTTGTGTCCCATACCCAATAGCAACCACTTCTTCAATCCCGATCGTTTCTTCTTCCATGGTCACGTTGATATCCCTTTTGCCGGCAACAGCAATTTCCTGATCTTTCATGCCCACAAACGAAAAGACCAAGGTCGCATCACCGGGTACTTTCGAAATTGAATAGTTTCCATTAGCATCGGAAATCGTTCCCTGGGTTGTGTTTTTTATGGCTACCGTGACACCAGGAAGGGGGGATCCGGAAGAGTCGGTTACTTTGCCCGAGACCGTTTTTTGTTGCT
>CAZOYZ010000351.1:0-5975 GCA_964584045.1 uncultured Prolixibacteraceae bacterium
GCTTAATTCAAAATCATCAAAGATTGCCTTGAAGCTTGATTTCAGCGGACTGCATGCATAAACCCCGATCCTTGCCACTCCTACCGGATCATGCATATGGAACATCCTCATTTGCTGAAAATGTTTCCCGTCATAGGAGAATTCCAGATAAAAATCCTGCGCTCTGCGGCTTAGCCTGTACCAGACCACCGTCACTGCCGCCGGGATGTCCGTAGTTGCCCAGTCAGAGTAGCCGAGATTGGTCACGACCGAACCCAGTCTTGCAAACTCGCGGTTTTCATATTCGACCGACGCTTTCACCCAGTTCCGGCTGTCCTGGTAAAGCAGGATGCCGCACTGATCATACTGCATCCCAGGTTCAAACGCTGTTTTCACGGTAAATGTAAAATCATCCCGTATTTCATGGACAAAGGCATGACCATTGTCATTCCGGAAACCATAATACGTCTGTTGCCAAAAATCGGTCTCGGGATCCGTGAACAGAATCAGCCGGTCGCTCTCCAGTGAGAATACCCTCGGCTGGTTAATCCATTTAAATTCCGGCAACCGCATTCTTGATTCGGGATACTTCATCATCTCAAAATTTAATATAAATCCGGGCGTTTCGGGCCATCGTAAGGTTTAGCGCCATGAATACGGGAAGTAGTCCGGTTCACCGATATCAATTCAGGGTCGCGGGCTTCCGGCGCCAGAATGAAACCATGATAACGGCCCATCCAGTAATCGCGGACAAATTCCGTAGGTTCACGCACGACGTTCCCGCCCGACCCGCCATCGGGGATGGTGGCATAACGTCCGGTCATCACGCAGGTCTCGCGGGGAGAAAAAGCCCGGAGCCCGCCTTCATAAGAAGTATAGCCTTTTTCGATGAACAGGTCATCCCGGTGTGAATTTTGATAATCATAAACGATACAATCCAGGGGCCATTCGCGCAGATGCCTGACCGATTGTTCCAGTTCACAGTCATTGCCTGTGATCGCTCCATAGGCAAAGTTGTACCAGGAAATATGCTCCAGCCGTTTCACTTCCCATGTACGTTCGAGGCTTCGCAGATAGATGGCCTTGTCGACGGGCTGATCAATATACCGGAATAAGGTATAATAACTTTGAAATGCCAGGTCATCGTCCCAGGGGGCGATACTTTCCGGAGGAAACACATTTTTTTGCCGGAGGGTATTTTGCGGATAACCCCATTCGACCAGTTGCTGATAACCTTTTTGATACCTGGGGTCCCCGGTTACGGATAAGGCCGTCTGCATAAACATCAGGGCTTCCAGTCCGTTCAATCCACGGTCCACATAGCCATAAGGTCTCAGCAGATAGTCAGGATTCCACCGGCCCCAGCGGGTAGGCTTTCCGTCCAGATCGGGCAAAACAAATCCGCTTTTCAGAATATAGGAAGCAATCCGGTCCAGGTGCTCTTTAGCCATTTTCTTTTCCATGCCCTGAGCCACCAGATCATGAAAAAGGGAAACCGCGTAAAAATGGGCGGTTACTTCATCGCTGGAAGTGTCCCCTTTCCAAAACCATTTGCCATCTTTGGTCGGATACCACCGGGCAGGCAGCCCGCCCGATCCCTGGCTGCTCTTTTCATCCTGATCGCCTGTTGCCGACCAGATGGCACGTGCAAAGAACCCGTCAACCGGGGTGATGCGCTCTAGCCAGAGCAAAGCTTTAAATGACCCGACCGCTTCCTCCCGCGCGTCGGGATCGCCTGTAACAGCATACTTGTAACACATGGCGGCCAGCCACGTGGCGGTGTGTCCACCGTCATTGTCACTGATCTCCCTGATCCATTCACCGTTCTTTTTATAAAGCGAATGAATAAAGCCCATCCGTTTGTGCCCCCATTCTTCCAGATGCTGCTCATAGTAAGCGGTCTTTTTGAGCAACGTATACGGTTCATACCTGATCACACCAATCCCTTTGTCGGTTGCAAGATATACCGCTTTGTCCCCCACAGCGATATCATTGACCTGATTTCCCGGAAGCCAGTGACCGGCGCCGAAATAATGCCAGTCGTCCTTTAGCATCCGGACAGCACCTCTTTTCGTGCCGATCCACAAATCATGATCAAACCCTTTTTCCAGGCAGGTCGTATTTTCGACAGGAAGGCCGTCTGCTCCTTTAATGGTCGAAAGCGCGGCTCCCCGCAATACAGCCAGCCCTTTATCGGTCGAAATGAACAGGCGGCTGCCCCAACTGAGCATATCGGTGGTAACCTGTGAAGGAAGTCTCCCCCAGTCCACGAAATCCTGATTTACGATCAACCCGTCAAACAGAACAAGCTGCCCGGGCCGCAAAATATGCAGCGTCCCGCTATACGATTCAAGTTGTGTAACCGGGCCTAACTGCACCGGATCGGCGTGAACCTGGGTCCCATCTTCCATCAGCATGGTGGCATTGCTGGAATAATAGCCTCCTTCAGGTCTGAGGGAAATGAATTTACCGTTTTCAAGCCGGAAGATCTCATCCCTGGTCGCCGCATGCAATGTTCCCTGATGCATACAAAGGTCCACATATTGGCGATCATCTGTTTTTTGCCATCCGGAACCGGTAAACCGGTACATGCCGTCTAAACCAGGTGCCCACAGATCTCCACCCGCCGAAATGAGCCTGGTTATTCCCACCGGTGAAGGTTGTATGGCTTGTAACCCCTCGGGTTCAAGCCGGAAAATTTTCTGGCCGGTAAGCACAAAACATTGATTTTCATGGACTGCCACCGACAATACCGGCTCATCGAGAGGAATTTTTTCAGAAACTTCCTGTAAGTAAACAGGGTCCGCTTCCGGTTCCCATAATTGACGTGAGGTTTTAAATAAATTTTGTGCCGTAAGTGAAACTGAAACAAATACCAGCACAAGGAATGCTGATTTCTTCATAGTTATTTTTTGATATAAAATGAATCAATGATTTTATTCTCCGCGTTTAAGGTCGTAAAAGACAATTGATTGCCATCGATTTCCACATATTGATAAAGATGCCCGTCCGTATTCCTGGTAACGGCATAAGGTTCGTCCGGAATTTCCCGATGCGTTGTGGGGATCGCAATGGATATGACATAAATGGTACCCTCATGCGGAGTAGACACAACCTGTCCGCCCTTCATTGGCTTCGACCGCATATAATAATGAATGTGACCACCCATCACCAGATCGACATGGTACTGATCGAATACCGGCACCCAGGCCTCCTGGATATCGCGATAAGGCTCTTCCCAGTTGTAGGGAGGAAAATGGAACACAGCGAATTTCCAGGCTGCATCTGATCCGGAAAGTTGCTTTTCAATCCATTTCGTTTGTTTTTCAATAGGTGATGTGGCGTCGATCATCAGGAAAAGCGCATTCTTGTACCGGAAGGAATACGTATGTTCCGGTTCAATGTCTTCAGGTCCGTTTTTCGGATAGCTGAACAACTCCCGGTACATCAGGGCTCCCAGTCCGCTTCGGTTGTCATGGTTGCCGATCACATTCATTAGCGGTTTCCGGCTCACGATGCCCCTCATATATTCAAAAAGATCGTCCCATTGATCCCGGTGCAGACCATCGCTGACCAGATCACCGGCAATGGAATAAAAGGCTGCATCCGGATAAGTTTTTTCGGCGACGTGAATTAATTCACCAAATTTCGGGGAATAATGGGTATCACCAAACCAGATAAAAGAAAACTGATCATCTGCCGCCGGTGTTGTAAACGTTTGATTTTCGGACCAGTCTGACTGGGAAGCAATTTGATACTCGTACTGCATTCCTGGTTTTAAATCTCTCAGTCCTGCCGTAAAGCGGTTAATATGGGGGTCATTCAATAAAACCCGGTCTTCCATTTGGTATTTTTCAGCCTGTACCCTTATTTCCCGGTCACTTCCTGCCTCCCGGTATTTTACCGTTCCGACAGCAATCGTAGTATCTGTACGCCACTGGATATCCATGCCGGTAGAAGGATCTGAACTCCAGGTGAGCATGATCTGGTCCGGCTGAGAGGTTGACGGGTGTGAACTGGTCCGGAATGCTCCGCACAAATGGGTCTCCACTCCCCGGCCCCGGATGGTTGTCAGCAGTTTCTGCCCCTTCATCTGTTCCGGAACATCTGTTAATACCAATTCATCCCAGTCATGATAGGTAAAAGCCCCGTCTTCCAACGTGCCTGTGAACTGGTTTTCAGGGAAAAAATGACTCAGTTCCAGGGCGTCTCCTTCCCGTTGCGGTGCAACTGAAACAAAATAATGCAGGCTGTAATTTTCAAAACCGTTGATCCCTAAGCCAACCGTACCGGCACCGAACGTTTTTTGCCAGACGTCGTAGGTGGTCTGTTCATTTTTCATCGTCATGTCCGTTTTGGCAAATCCGGCGGGGATCAACCAAAACGGCGTTACTTTCTGTTCCTTACTACACATCACTGAAACCGTGACCGGCACGTTCACATCGAAATACCAGTGGCGGGTTGCCAGCACCTGTTTTTCTTCATCTGAAAACAAGGCCATTACCTGCCCCTGACCGAGTGAAGACAGCGCTTTTGGGTCCATCGTCTTATACAAATGGTCAATGGCTTTGTCCATGACTTCTTTTACCGACTTTTCATGCTGTTCACAGGAGAACAGTCCGGTGGCCGGTAACAGAAAAACCAGGAATACCCATCTAATTATGCACATTACCTTCCATTTTTAACCGGTGCGCTGATCACTCCAAGGTAACGGCCCATCCAGTAAGGCAACAGCCAGATATCGCCGGCACTGTGTTCCCCGTCGCCATTGCCGCCATCCCGGTCAAGGCGGAACATGTTGGCATTATGCCGCTGTACCGGCCGTTCGTCGGGAGGAAGCACCTCTTTGGTCGTCTGGTTCCTGAAATTGGGTTCAATCAGCTCAATATCTTTACGGTGACTGTTCTTCATATTCCAGTTGATCAGATCCATGGGATGCTCCTGAAGATACCAGATGGCTTCAGCCAGATCGAACCGGTCGCTGACCATCGCCGTAAAGATGTTCCATGCACCTTCCTTTTCAGGACGCTCAATCTCCCAATGATCGATAATGGCTTCTTTGTATCTCGCCTTCAGGGTATCATTCAAGGCATACCGGTATAACCCCCAGTAGCCCAGAAAATACATTTCGTCGTCCGAATGATTCCAGTTCCCCGACAAATCCTTGCTGAGTTCGTCGGCGCCGGCCGGCGCCTGACCGATCTCCTTCATCGGCCGCATCAGGTTTTCAAAATAACCGTGTTCACGCATCAGTTCCAGCGCTTTGTCCCGGTAAACCTTTTTTTTGGTAAAATGATATGCCGTCTGGAGCATTCCCACAATGTTGGAGGAGTTGATCTTCCTGTCGCCGACCATCACAGGCCGCGCATTGACATAGTCCGGGTTCCACTTTCCCCATAGGGTAGGTTTGCCGTCGTAATCGACCAGATACATGTCGTGATCGACAATATGTTGCATGAGGATATCGATCAGGTGGATCGCGCGTTTTTTCAGGGAAGGATCGTCGAATAATTCGGCCATCGCACCAAAGGCAAAGATATGGCCAATCGCTTCGTCGCTGCTTGTAGTGGCTTTCCAGTCCCATTCCGGGTCTTCTGCAGAACGCCAACGTTCAGGATCAGACAAAGCCTTTTTATTTCCGCTGCGTTCAAAAGAACGGGCGGGAAAGCCAACATCGTTCGAATTGATCGTATAAAGCCGCTCCATCGCATCAAGCGACTCCCGGCAATTTTGCAGCGCTTCCTCAGAACGGGTATCCGCATAACGGAAGATCTCGGCTCCCAGGTACATGGAAGTCCACAAACCATCATTATCCGAATCGCTTAAGTACCCGGCCGCCAGGTCTCCGTGCTTCATTCCTTCAAGCGACGCATTAAACCCATTCCGGATGTGACGTTGCCGGACCTGCTTTTCATAAAACATCGCTTTATCTTCGAGAGTCATCTTTTCAAAGCAGATCTGTCCGAGTCCCTTGTCGGTCAGGATCAGCACTGATC
>CAZOYZ010000352.1:0-5971 GCA_964584045.1 uncultured Prolixibacteraceae bacterium
ACCTGTTATTGTCGGTCTTTGACTGCCCGCCGGGAATGGCAGTGATGAAGGTCCGTATCCTGAGAAAACGACTGGTCATCTTTACCCTTCAGGATAACATCAACTTTTACAACTCCTATTATTATGAAGGAGAAAATGACATGCTTTACTACATTCTCGGGGTAGTGAAGAATCTGGATCTAAAGCCCGAGACCCTCATTCTTGACGGCATGGTCAATAAGCGGGAGAACATTTATCTCCGTTTGAAGCAATATTTTGAGCGTGTGGAACTGACCGTAAACAATCCCCGGATCCACTACAGCCATTTACTGGGTCATTTACCCGATACCCGTTTTACTAATTTATTCAACAGCTTTTCATGCGCATAGTCGGCGGAAATTACAAGGGACGGCAGTTTCATCCCGGAAAGAAGTTTACGGCGCGGCCCACCACCGATATGGCCAAAGAGAGTCTTTTTAACATCCTTCAAAACCGTGTTGATTTTGAACGTATAAAAGTACTGGATCTGTTTTCAGGTACCGGAAGTATTTCCTTTGAATTCGCATCCCGGGGATGTCCTGATGTAACTGCCGTAGAATCAAATTTCCATCATTTCAGTTTTATCAGGGAAGTGATCGAAGAAATCGGAGAAAAAAATATCAGAGCGGTCAAAGCCAACGCCTTCCGGTTTATTGAACAAACCAACCAGACGTTTGATCTCATTTTTGCAGACCCTCCCTTTGACCATCCTCAATTCGGAAAGGTGCCGGGTCTTGTGCTGTCGGGAAATATCCTGATCCCGGGCGGGATGTTCATTCTTGAACACCCGAAAAACTATGATTTTTCAGAATACCGCGAATGGAGGGAGACACGAGACTACGGACATGTCCATTTTTCATTCTTTCAAAAGGACTGAACAGGTTAAAGGACTAAAGGGCGAAGGGATAAAGAGCAGGACAAATACGGACAAAAGTTTTTTTAACATCTTCACGCTTTCTCAGGAAACCTTTATCATCCGTTTTTGTTAAACTTGTTAAAATATAAGCAGAATATTATCGTTTAAAAAACCACTATCTATGTTTGATCTTGACTTGATCAGGAAGACCTATAAAAATTTTGGTTCACGGGTGAAGAATGCCCGTCAGGCATTAAAAAAGCCACTTACTCTTTCCGAAAAAATTTTGTATGCCCATCTCTTTGAGGAAGGGAAAGTCCGGAATTTTACACGAGGAGAAGATTATGTTGATTTTGCCCCCGACCGTGTGGCGATGCAGGATGCAACAGCCCAGATGGCGTTGCTGCAATTCATGAACGCGGGAAAGTCACGAACTGCGGTCCCGGCAACGGTTCATTGTGACCACCTGATCCAGGCCGGCGCAGGCGGGCGGACCGATTTACAGTTTGCCCTTGAGACGAATAAGGAAGTGTTTAGCTTTTTGGAATCGGTTTCAAATAAATACGGGATTGGATTCTGGAAACCGGGAGCAGGAATTATTCATCAGGTGGTACTGGAAAATTATGCGTTTCCCGGAGGAATGATGATCGGAACAGATTCGCATACCGTGAATGCAGGCGGCCTGGGAATGATCGCCATTGGTGTTGGAGGAGCAGACGCGGTTGATGTAATGGCCGGCATGCCCTGGGAACTGAAATTTCCAAAACTGATCGGGATAAAACTGACCGGAAAGCTGAAAGGCTGGACCGCCCCCAAAGATATTATCCTGAACGTGTCGGGGCTGCTCACCGTAAAAGGAGGAACAGGTTATATCATTGAATATTTCGGTGAAGGCACGGAATCAATTTCCGCAACGGGAAAAGGGACAATTTGTAACATGGGCGCGGAAGTTGGCGCAACGACTTCTGTGTTCGGGTACGACCGGTCCATGGAACGTTATCTGAGGGCAACAGGGCGTGCTGAAGTAGCGGATCTGGCCAACGGCATTCAGGCCGATCTTCATGCCGATCCGGAAGTCTACAGTTCCCCTGAAAAATACTTTGACCAGCTTATCGAGATCAACCTGAGTGAACTGGAACCTCATCTGAATGGTCCCTTTACCCCCGACAGAGCCACGCCTGTTTCAAAAATGGCCGCCGAAGCTGCCAGAAACGGATGGCCGTCAAAAATCGAAGTCGGGCTGATCGGTTCCTGTACCAACTCTTCCTATGAAGATATTTCAAGGGCTGTTTCCATTGCACGGCAAGCTGTGGACAAAAAGTTAACAGCCAGATCCAAATTCACGATCACTCCGGGATCGGAGCAGGTTCGCTATACGATTGAGCGGGATGGCTTTATCGATATTTTCGAAAAAATTGGGGCAACTGTCTTTGCCAATGCCTGCGGTCCCTGCATCGGACAATGGAACCGTGAAGGAGCGGAAAAAGCTGAGACCAATACGATCGTGCATTCCTTCAACAGGAATTTTGCAAAACGTGCAGATGGGAATCCCAACACGCATGCTTTTGTTGCTTCACCCGAAATGGTTACCGCACTTGCTATTGCGGGGGATCTGACCTTTAATCCATTAACCGATACGCTGATCAACGAAGAGGGGGAACCGGTCATGCTGACCCCTCCCGAAGGAGATGAATTGCCGGCCAACGGATTTGCTGTGGCGGACGCCGGATACCAGGCTCCGGCACAAGACAGTTCTTCGGTTCATGTCGTGGTTTCTCCCGGTTCGCAACGTCTTCAGCTACTCGAAGCATTTCCGGAGTGGGACGGGAAAAATATAACGGGTGCCCGTCTGCTCATAAAGGCTGCAGGGAAATGTACGACCGACCATATTTCAATGGCCGGCCCCTGGCTCCGGTACAGAGGACACCTGGACAATATCTCCAATAACCTTTTGATCGGCGCGGTGAATGCGTTTAACGGGAAAACCAATCATGTAAAAAACTGCCTTACCGGTGAATATGGAGAAGTTCCCGGTGTACAACGGGAATATAAGAAAGCCGGGATCCCGACAATCGTAGTGGGAGATCAAAACTACGGCGAGGGATCTTCAAGGGAACATGCAGCAATGGAACCCCGTCATCTCGGGGTAAAAGCAGTCATAGCCAAATCGTTTGCGCGGATCCATGAAACCAATCTGAAAAAACAGGGAATGCTGGCACTCACATTCACCCGGGAAGAAGATTATGAAAAAATACAGGAGAATGACCTGTTTAATTTTGTCGATCTGATCAGTTTTGCACCGGGTATACCCTTACATCTGGAGTTGGTCCATGCCGATGGGAACAATGAAGTGATTACCTTGAATCATACCTTTAATGAACAGCAGATCGACTGGTTCAGAGCCGGTTCGGCGTTAAACCTGATCAAAAAGCAATCCGCGAGAACCAATCATCAGTAATAACTCACATAAGCTCATCATCACATGAAAAAAATCAAAGTGTCGAACCCTGTCGTAGAATTGGACGGAGATGAAATGACACGCGTCATCTGGTCGTTCATCAGGGAAAAGCTGATCGTGCCGTACCTTGATATCGATATCAATTATTTTGATCTGGGAATTGAAAACCGCGACAAAACCGGTGATCAGGTCACGATTGACGCCGCCCATGCCATTCAGCAATATGGCGTAGGGGTAAAATGCGCGACCATCACACCCGATGAAGCAAGAATGAAGGAATTCGGGTTAAAAAAAATGTGGAAGTCGCCGAACGGCACCATCCGTAATATACTGGGGGGGACTGTTTTCCGCGAACCCATTATGATGAGTAACATTCCCCGTTTAGTCCCTGGATGGAAAAAGCCCATCTGCATCGGGCGGCATGCTTTTGGAGACCAGTACAAGGCTACCGACTTCACCACGAAAGGCAAAGGAAAATTAACGATCACCTTCACCCCCGACGACGGAAGCCAACCCCAAAGTTATGAGGTGTATCAGTTCGAGGGCGACGGCGTGGCAATGGCCATGTACAATACCGATGAATCGATCGTCGGGTTTGCAAGGGCTTGCATGAACCAGGCTATCTATAAAAAATGGCCGCTTTACCTGTCGACAAAGAATACGATCCTGAAAAAATACGACGGCCGTTTTAAAGATTTGTTCCGGCATGTCTATGAAACCGAATTCAAAGAAAAGTTTGAGCGAGCGGGAATTACTTACGAACACCGCCTTATTGACGACATGGTGGCCGCGGCGATGAAATGGGAAGGCGGTTTTGTCTGGGCGTGCAAAAACTATGATGGTGATGTTCAATCGGATACGGTAGCACAGGGTTTTGGATCTTTGGGCTTGATGACTTCAACCCTGATCACGCCTGACGGGAAAACCATGGAAGCAGAAGCCGCGCACGGAACCGTCACACGGCATTACCGGTTGCACCAGCAGGGAAAACCGACTTCGACCAACCCGATCGCTTCCATTTTTGCATGGACCCGTGGTTTGGCTTTCCGCGGGAAACTTGATGAGAATGAGAAACTGATAAATTTTACCGGACTGCTTGAACAAGTTTGCATTGAAACCGTTGAACATGGGAAAATGACAAAAGATTTAGCGCTTATCGTATATGGCAACGAACTGAAGGAGGAAAATTATCTGACTACCGAAGCTTTTCTGGATGCCATTGATGCGAATCTGCGAAAAAAACTTTCTGCTGGCTGAAATGGGCGATCGAATAACCATAAAAGACGGGAAATTAAAGGTTCCTGAAAGACCGGTGATTCCTTTCATCGAGGGTGACGGCATCGGGAAAGATATCACCCTTCCGGCCCAGAAGGTAGTGAACGCGGCAGTGTATAAAGCCTATGGCGGGCAGCGCGCCCTGATCTGGAAAGAAGTACCTGCAGGAAAGAAAGCATTCGAGGAGACCGGAAGTTATTTGCCTGATGAAACGATCGGGGCTTTTAAAGATTATCTGGTTGGCATGAAGGGACCGCTGGAAACACCTGTAGGAGGAGGGATCAGATCGCTTAATGTGGCTCTGAGGCAATCACTCGACCTGTATGTCTGCCTCCGCCCGGTTCGCTGGTATAAAGGTGTTCCCTCTCCTGTTCGTTACCCGTCGATGGTCGACATGCACATCTTCAGGGAAAACACGGAAGATATCTACGCGGGCATTGAATTCATGACCGGCGAAGAAAAGACAAAGAAATTCCTTGATTTTTTGACAGATGAAATGGGAATGTCCGGTCGGATCCGTTTTCCGGGAAGTTCATCCATTGGCGTGAAACCCGTTTCAAAAGAAGGATCGGAACGGCTGATCCGGGCTGCCGTGACGTATGCCGTTGAACGAAGACTTCCTTCGGTCACGCTGGTTCATAAAGGGAATATCATGAAATATACGGAGGGTGCTTTTAAAAACTGGGGTTACGACCTGGCCGAGAGGGAATTCGGCGATCAGGTCTTTACCTGGAGGCAATACCGGAACACCGCATCCGAAAAAGGTGAAACGGAAGCCCAAAAAGCGCTGGATGAAGCAAAGAACGAAGGCCGGGTCGTGATCAAGGACGTGATCACGGATGCTTTCCTTCAAAACAGCCTGCTTCGGCCTTACGATTATTCGGTCATTGCGACGATGAACCTGAACGGAGATTATATTTCCGACCATTTGGCAGCCATGGTGGGAGGAATCGGGATCTCGCCGGGGGCAAACATCAATTTTCAAAACGGGTATGCTATTTTCGAAGCGACTCATGGCACAGCGCCCGATATTGCGGGGACGGGTAAGGCAAACCCCGGTTCGTTGATCCTTTCCGGAGCGATGTTGCTGGAATACCTGGGCTGGGGTGAGGCGGCAGAGCATATCAGGGATGCACTTGAACATACCTTTGCCAAGAGGAAGGTTACCGCCGATCTGTTTGTGATGATGGAAGGTGCCACTTTGCTTTCGACAACCGGATTTGCAGATGAAGTCATCCAAAATATTCATTAGTCCCGTTCATAAATATCAACCAATAAAATCATCAAAAAATGGAATATATTAAAAACAGGTTTTACGAAAAGGCCGGCAGGTGCATCAGCGAATATCAGCGTCTGAAAAACGA
>CAZOYZ010000353.1:0-2535 GCA_964584045.1 uncultured Prolixibacteraceae bacterium
GGGTATGAAATGATCCAACTGGAACGCAGGGGAAAGGAATTCACCATGCGCGCTGCCCACGGGGGAGAGCCCTTGCAGGTCATCGCCTCAAAAACGCTGGAATCCATGCCGGACGAAGTCCTGGCCGGAGTGGTCTGCTGTTCGCACGCCGAAGAGGTGACCGAAACGGCATATGTGTGGAACGCACGGATCGATAAGCCTGTGCCCGACAGCTACGATCCCGGCAAGGAAGGCTGGCCCGGGTGCCGCATGGAGATCATGAACGTGTTCGACGGCAAACGGAAAGTGATCTATCAAAAAAACAGCCGCTTCGAAGCTCCGAACTGGATGCCTGAAGGTGACAAACTCCTGTTTAATATGGACGGCTCCCTGTATACACTCCCTGTTAGCGGAGGGGTGCCGGCTAAAGTCAACACCGGAACTGCCGCCAATATTAATAATGACCACTGCATCTCGTTCGACGGGAAGCTCCTGGGGATCAGCCATAACGACGGCAAAGGTTCGAAAGTCTTTTATCTGCCTCTTCAGGGTGGCGAACTGGTTCAGATCACTGATGAAGCTCCTTCCTACCTGCACGGGTGGGCTCCCGGTAATAAGGAGGTGATTTATGTGGCCCGGCGAAACGGCGTGCCGATCTATGACATCTACCGGAAAAATATTCAGGGAAGCGGGGAAATTAAACTGACCGGGAATCAAAAGTATGAACACGCCGACGGATGTGAATATTCACCCGATGGAAAATATATCTATTATAACGGCTCAAAAAACGGTGGCACCATGCACCTTTGGCGAATGAAACCGGACGGAAGCCAAAAAGAACAACTCACCTTTGATCCATACAACGACTGGTTCCCGCATGTTTCACCTGACGGCAAATGGATCGTCTTCATCTCGTTTGAGCCTGACATTGAACTGAATTCCCATCCACCCTGTAAACGGGTCATGCTGCGGCTGATGCCGGCCTCGGGCGGCGCTCCAAAAGTAGTGGCCTACCTGTATGGCGGGCAGGGAACGATCAATGTCAACTCATGGTCGCCCGACAGCAAACACATTGCTTTTGTGAGTAACTCCGGAAGGAAATAGATGATCAACTGCCGGATATCACCGAACCGCCGTCATCCGGATATGATGCTCTTAAGATCAGAGGGACGGACATGGATGAGTGTCCGAAGTGATGTCAATCCTATAACTTCAAAACCCACTTGCACGCATCATCCGGCAAATAGGAAATAATCTGCAACGGATAGCCAGGGTAGCTTTCGGTGAATCTTTTTTTTGAATTCATTTTCAACTCCCGGCATTTGAGTTTCACTTCATAGGCCACTCCTTTTTTAAATGACGTGGTCACAACAAAATCTACTTCGTTCTTATCGGTTGTCCGCCAAAATCTTACCATATCCTTATCATACAAGTCCGTTAAACGTTTAAAAACATAATTTTCAATGATCTGGCCCTGATCTTCCCGGTCTTTAAAATCAAAAAACCGGTTCAGCGCGATGTTTCTCATCCCTGTATCCTTAAAATATACCTTTGGCATCTTGGTCAACTCTTTTCTTTGATTAAAATAAAAAGGCTTTACCAGATCGACATGAAAACAACTTTGAAGAACATAAAGGTATTTCTCTATCGTTTTATGATCCACTCCGATCGTGTTGGCCAACTCATTCCGGTTCACCAGACTTCCGGTCTGTCCGGCCAGTAAGGTGATCAACAAATAGAACTTGTCCTGGTAAACAATTCCTGCTTCATCGATATCTTTCTTTAAAAATGCGTTTTTGATCTCTTTGAGCAAAAGAATTTTTTCTTCCTTGTCACTTTCCAGGGCAACTTCAGGATAACCTCCAAAAACCAGGTATTCGTTAAATCTCTCCATTAATTCCCGGTGAGCAGAGGAAATGTAATCTTCCTGTATTCTGATCTGTTCAAGCTCAGAAAGAAGAGGCAGAGCGTTTGTAAACTGCAGCCATTCTTCAAACGACAGTGTGTGTAATTCGAAGATCCTTTTTCTGCCTGCAAGTGAGTCTTCAAATTTGTCGTCAAGATAAAAAGCACTGCTGCCTGTGGCAATGATCTTTAAGTTTTCTCCGTAAACGTCATATAAATATTTTAAAAAGTTTGAAGGGTTAACCGCATACTGGATCTCATCAATAAACAGGAAAACCCTCCTGTCTTTATTTTTGCTCCTGACCAGTATTTTTTCCGGCCGTCTTGCAAAAGAGAAAACCTCTTCGGGATGGATATTGATCGCCGCAAGGATATCCCGATCCTCAAATGTAATATAGCTCACGTGTTCCTTTTCCGTTTGCAATTCTTTGTAAAGAGCCTGTATCATTGATGTTTTTCCGCTCTGGCGGGCACCGGTGATGATCGTATACTCCTTCCGGTTGAGGTGCTTTCTTAATTCCCCGTGTATTTTACGCTGAATATACATGGCGTTTTTAGTGTAAATATATAAAATATTCGATATTTTTGGAATCAAAATCCCAAATTATCGGATATTTTGGGAATGCCGATCCCAAATTATCTGTCAAAAAG
>CAZOYZ010000353.1:2635-5971 GCA_964584045.1 uncultured Prolixibacteraceae bacterium
ACTCAGCAAAAGGTCTTGCCGCAGAAGGCAAAGCCTTTATGGAAATATTTTTATCTTTGGTCGTGTGCAACCGCAAAACGCAACTTCATGATCAGACAACTCATTCTTTTAGTCTTTTTCGGGGTGATGGGATATCATCCTGTCTTTGGGCAGCAATCCGTTAATAAGCCGGAACGGGAACAATGGTTTATGAACCTGGGCTTCGGGATGTTCATCCACTGGAGCTTCGACTCGCAGGTCGGGGCCGTGATCAGCCATTCCATGGCAGGTGCGTCGAACGATTACCTGGATCGCTTTGTCCGTGAACTTCCCCAAACTTTTAACCCAAAGAAATTCGACCCGGACGAATGGGCCGTTCTTGCCAGACTGGCGGGAATGAAATACGTGGTCTTCACGACCAAACACCATTCGGGCTTTTGCATGTGGGATACCAAAACGGTTGACTTTAACGTGATGAACACGCCCTTTAAGCGGGATGCGCTTCGCGGGATCCTGGAAGCTTTCCGGGAACAGGGTATCGCGGTTGGCCTGTATTTTTCTCCGGAAGATTTTCATTACCTGTATCAAAACAAGATCCCCGTTGGCCGGCTGCAGCATCCCATGCATTATCCGGTTAACAATGCGGGACTGATGGCCCTTGACAAGGCTCAGATCAAAGAGCTGCTGACGAATTACGGAAAGATCGATATCCTGTTTTTCGATGGTCCTGCCGAAGGGCTGAAAGAATATGCCTGGCAGTTGCAGCCGGAAGTCGTGGTTACCCGCGGGCAAATGCAGACCCCCGAGCAAACGCTTCCCGACAAGCCTATCCCCGGCCCGTGGGAAGCCTGCTTCACGATGGGGACCGACTGGCAGTACAAACCCACCAACGATCCGCATAAAAGCGGAACCGAGATCATCAATATGCTCATTGAAACGCGTGCGAAAGGAGGCAACCTGCTCCTGAACGTGGGGCCTAAACCCAACGGAGAGATCCAGATCGAGCAGGAAGCCCTGTTGCGGGAAGTTGCGTTATGGAACCTGGTGAACGGGGAAGGCATCCACGCGATTCGTCCCTGGAAGATCGTCAAAGAGGACCAGATCTGGTTTACACAGTCAAAAGACGGCCATGCCGTTTATGCCTTTGTCCCCGGAGGAAAAGAATGGAAATTTGGCGAACGTAAAGAGTTCGTTTTCCGGAGTATGGATGGCAGTCCGCAAAGCAGGGTGTCAGTGTTGGGCTACGGCAGCGAGCTGGTGGAATACCGGGGAGGCTTTGATCCCCGGATTGAATATGCCGCCACCCCGCTCGGGCTGACGGTCAGCGCGGTGAACGGACACCGGATGTACACCAATTACCAATGGCCGAATCCGGTCGTACTAAAGATCGAAAACGTGGATTTTATTGACCGTTCGCAATCAGTACCGGGAAAGCGCAGTACGATCGACGGCGCAAAGTAGCTTGATCAAAGAAAGATGGCTGGACCCAATGAACGTGAACTGATTGAGAAGCTGACTCAGGGAGATCAATTTTCCTTTGGCCTGGTTTTTCATCTCTATTATCCGCGCCTGTTCCGGTTTGCCTTTCATTACCTGAATGAGGAAGAAGCGTCGAAAGACATCGTCCAGGATGTTTTTACTTCAGTCTGGGATGAAAAGGAAAAAATGGCGGGCGTAAAGAACCTGTCCTCCTGGTTGTATACGATAGCCAAAAACCTGTGTATGAAGAAGATCGATCACCTCAGGGTAAAGCAAAAACATGCGGATGAATTGAAATACCGGTATCTGAATGTCATCCAACTCGCTTTGAGCGAATTAGATACATCTCCCGTCATTTTTGATGAGATCAGCCGGATCATGGATCAAACCCTTCGTCAATTGCCGTCCCAGGGTCGGCAGATCTTCGAGTTGAGCCGCTTTGAAAATAAAAAGAACGCAGAAATCGCTGCAGAGCTCAACCTCTCCGTAAAAACGGTCGAAGCCCACATTACCCGGGCGCTGAAAGATCTCCGTAAAGCCCTCCGCCATTATCTCCCGTTGTTTCTGGCATAGGGCACTCGCTACTCACTACTCACTACTCACTACTCGCTACTCACTACTCACTCCTCACTACTCGCTACTCACTACTCACTACTCACTACTCACTACTCACTACTCACTACTCACTACTCGCTACTCACTACTTTCTCATAGGGTTTTTCCTTCCTCACCGTACTTATTAGTAAAATGCCCGAACATGGATCAAGGAAAACTGAGAAAATTGGCAGAAAACCAGCTTCACGATCGCCGGGACCTCGAAGAAGTGCTTGGATGGATCGAGGCATCGCCCGACCATCAGAAGGAATTCAACCGGATCAAGAACCAGCCGGTGTATGAAGGTTTCAGGAACTTTAAAGAATTATCAAAGGAATTGCAGCCGGCTTTGTCGCGGTCTTCTGCAGGCAGGAAAATCCACCTCCCGCTGCTTCGCTATGCGGCCATTTTTGTTCTGGCACTCTTTACGGGCGGGTTGTCCGTTTATCTTTTGCAACATCAGCCCGGCAACCGAGCGGCCGCCTTTAACGAGATCATCGTTCCCCCGGGTGAAAGCACGGAGCTCGTTCTGGCCGACCAGACCCATGTCTGGCTGAACTCAGGAGCCCGGCTCAGTTATTCGTCGGGCTTTCAGGGGAAAAAGCGGGAAGTCAGGTTGTCCGGCGAAGCCTTCTTCGAGGTAACGCATGACAAAAAAAGACCGTTCCGCGTAGTCACTCCCCATCTGACCGTGAATGTCCTGGGAACGACCTTCAACGTGGAGGCCTTCCATGACTCCCGGACGACGAATGTCACACTGGTGGAAGGGAAAGTGAAACTTGAAAACAGTCAGGGCCGGCTGCTGGCAACCCTTTCTCCCCATGAAAATGCCAGGTATGATGCCGGCAACGAAAAAATTGAAATCTCAAAAGTCAATACCGACCTTTTTACGTCCTGGAAGGAAGGAACGATCCTGTTCAGGAATGAAAGACTGGCCGACATAGCCAGGAAGATCGAACGCTGGTATCATGTGGAGATCGTTTTCGACGATGAACCGGTCAGGGATCTGCGGTTCACCGGGTCCATCCTGAAAAACAAACCGGTCGACCAGATCATGCAAATCTTAAAATATACCTCCGGCGTCGACTACACGATCGATGTCCGGCAGCGGCAACCCAATGTCATTCACCTGAAAAAGATGCCTATGAAATAGACACAAGACACAAGTATCAAGACACAAGACACAAGAAAAGAAAAAAAAAAGAAGAAAGGGAATGGCGTTCGATCATGAATAAAAAAGCCGGAAAATACAGCGAATATTTCCCGGCATCCCATAAAAGAACG
>CAZOYZ010000354.1:0-5956 GCA_964584045.1 uncultured Prolixibacteraceae bacterium
AACTTTTGCTACTTACCTATTATATGGCTATTTTTGAACCAAATTTGGATGGATAACTGTGGAACAAAACATGGCCAAAGATTACTGGAAGCTGGTCTGGAATAATTTTAAGTCCGGTGACCGGGCGTCTTTCGAGATCATCTATCATGAATTTGCCGAAGTTCTGTTTGCTTACGGAAGCAGGATCACTTCCGACAAAGAACTGCTCAAGGATTGCATCCATGATGTTTTTGTTGACATTTATCAATACGGATCCGAATTAAGAAACCCGGAATCTCTGGAGTTCTATCTCTTCAAGGCCCTCAAACGGAACATTATCCGGAAATTAAAGAAAGACAGGCCAATCCGGTTGACGGATGAAGATATCACCACCTTCGAATTGAACTTCAATCTTGAAGAAGAAATTATCCGGGAAGAAAAGGAAAGCAGGCGCCTTTACCGGCTTCAGGAGCTGTTAAAATCGTTAAGCAGCGCTCAAAGGGAACTGTTGTTCCTGAAATTCAACAGCGGCATGTCCTACCCGGAAATCGGCAAGCTTCTGGATCTAAAACCGGATACCGTTAAAAAACAAGTATACCGCCTGATAAATGGTCTTCGTGAACAGGTAGGGAACGACTTGCTTGAACTGTTTTTCATATACCGGTTGCGGAAATGACTTACCTCCTTTTCTGCGTCAAGCATGCTGTTTTACGGACTGACTTGAATGCTGAATACGTCGATTGCCGGATCATATGTTATAAAGCATAAAAAAAGAAAGCTGATTTTTGTCCCTTTTTCCCTGTTCTTTCCTCTTGTTCGTGATTTTATTCAAAAGTAAAATGAATATTGACGAACGACTTATTGAGAATCCTTTATTTTTTAAGTGGGTCTATCATTCTACTCCGGAGATCGAAGATTACTGGAAAAGTTATATGATGCTGAACCCGCAGGAGGCAGAACATATCGTCCATTTTAAAAAAGAATTTGACAAGCTCCGTTATTCAACCGAGAAGTTCCCGGAAGAAGAAAAGAAAGCTTTGGCTTTGAAGATCCTTCGTCAAATGGATTTGATCGACAAACAACATAACCATCGTAAAGTATTAATCACGATGATGCGTTATGCGGCCATCGCAGTTTTGTTTTTTGCTGCCGGCAGTTCGGTGGTCTATCTTCAGATGAGGGATCAGGAACGCAATTATTTTGCACAAAATTTTGAAATACCGGTCCACAGCCAGGAACCGGTTTTGATCCTGGACAACAAGGATCAGATCAGGCTCGAAAAAAAAGAATCAGTTCTGGACTACTCAAAAAAAGACGGCATCATCGTGAATGGAGATGAGTTAATGAGTCTTTCGGGTAAGGAAGCCCCCAAGATGAACCAACTCATTATTCCTTATGGCAATCGTTCCAGGATTCAGCTTTCCGACGGTACAACGGTTTGGCTAAACGCCGGAAGCCGTCTGATCTATCCTTCAAAATTCGCTGGAAAAAGAAGAGAGATCTTCTTATCGGGAGAGGCTTTTTTCGATGTGTTTAAAAACCCTGATCAACCGTTTATTGTTAAAACCAACGATCTGTATATCAGGGTACTTGGAACACGTTTTAATGTATCGGCCTACCCGGAGGATGCCACTGTTCAAACTGTTCTGGAGGAAGGCGCTGTCGCTTTTCACAGCGATGAGTCCAACTGGTCTGTCAAGAACCTGGAACTGAAGCCCAATCAATTAGCCGTTTATAATAAAGGAAGAAAAGACACAAAAATATATGAAGTAAATGCCGGGTTTTATTCATCATGGACGAAGGGACTGCTGAGTTTTGAAGATGCAAACCTGTACGGTATACTTAAAAAGCTGGAACGATCTTATAATGTGCGCTTTCATCTTGACGATCCTGCAAAAAGATCGATGGAGATCAGCGGAAAACTTGATCTGACCCAGGGTTTGGATGAGGCGTTTGAGTACATTGAGAGGGTTGCCGGGATTAAATTTAATCACATCAACGGGAATGCCTATGAAATAAAATAAAAACCGGCGAATGGTGACACATTCGCCGGTTTATCCAAATACCATCACGTAAACAGTATTTATTGTAAAACGAAACAAATTTATGAAAAAAAAGTATTTACCGGATTTTCCTCTTAAAGGAAATCCTAAAAAACTATGGCGAATTATGCGCTTGATCTGGATTTTTTTATGCGGGTTTATTTTAACGGTAAGTGCGAACAGTTATTCGCAAAATACCCATTTTAACATTGACCTTCAGAACAGCACGATCCGAAATGTCATTCAGTACCTGGAGAAAAACAGCGCGTATGTTTTCCTGTACAGGAATGAAGATCTGAACATTGACAAAAAAGTGAATGTCGAACTGAAGAACGCGTCCATCCATCAGATTCTGGACAAGATCCTGGAAGGCGAACCTGTATACTACAATGTCTATAAAAGACAAATAGTCATACAGAAAGCATCCGGTGCGTCTTCCGTCAATCAACCGGTAAAGACCATTACAGGTAAAGTCACCGACTCTTCAGGCGGCCAGCTTCCCGGGGTGACGGTTTCCATAAAAGGGACTACAAAAGGAACCATCAGCAGCAGTGACGGAAGCTATTTCCTGCCGGGGGTTCCGGGCGATGCTACGCTGGTTTTTTCATTTGTAGGAATGACCACTCAGGAAGTTGCGGTAGGGAACCAAACGACCATAAACATCACCATGCAAGAAGAGACCATCGGAATTGAAGAAGTCGTGGCCATCGGTTACGGTACGGTTCGCAAGTCTGATTTGACTGGTGCCATTGCCTCCGTGTCATCAAACAAGATCATGAATGTTCCGCAGACCGGTATTGCCAACCTGTTGCAAGGCAAAGTTGCCGGTACGAACATCACCACAACCAGTGGTGACGGTGACATGCAGATTCGTGTTCGGGGTACTACTTCTCTGAACAAGAGTAACGAACCTCTTTGGGTTGTTGACGGTGTGATTGGCGCTCCTTCTCCAACTAACCCTAACGACATCGAGAATATTCAGGTTTTGAAGGATGCATCCGCGACTTCTATCTACGGTTCTCAGGGTGCTAACGGTGTTATCCTGGTAACAACCAAGAGAGCGAAAGCAGGGTCAAAGGTTGTTTTTGATACCCGTTTGGTGTGGAATACTTTGGCAAAAGAGCCTGACTTGATGAGTGCCTGGGAATATGCCCGTGCCTATAATGAGGTCAATGGCGCAGGTTCCATCTCTGATGCGGACATGGCTGCTTACAAAGCAGGTACAAAAGGTGTTGACTGGCTGGACCAGATGATTCGCACAGGTTTTGTTCAGAAGTACAATATCAACATCAGCGGTGGTAGCCAGAAGACGCAGTACTATGTGACCGGTACGATTTCTGATAAAACGGCTCAGTATGTGACGGTGGAAAACCGTAGTTACACCGTGAAAGGTGGCTTGACCACCGAAATCACTCCCTGGCTGAAATTCAACAGCTTCATCTATTCTTCTTTCGGCAAAGGGCACAACACTGTCCCTAAGGACGCATTTGATGGCATCTATTCGTATTCACCAACGATCGATCTGATGGATGCAAACGGGATTTATAACAAAGACCCCTATAACTCGATTCATACGAACCCCTATGCAGATGTAATGGCAGACTATACAGACCGCAATTCGCATACGAACAGTCTGTTTGGTGACTTGATTTTCAAAATTACCGACGGTTTGACATTCTCCGCTCAGGGTTTGTACACAAAGGCAACAAGCCAGGAGAAAAATTTCCAATCCTCAAAGATTGCTGCCGGTTATGAGGCCTATGCCGTGAATTATAACGGCAACTCTTATTCCTGGCGTAACATCAACAACCTGACTTATGACAAGTTTTTTGGCACGGATCATCACCTGACCGCCACCGCTGTTGCAGAGTTTTCAAAGAATGAAAGTTCCGGCACCTCTTTCAAGACACAGGGTATCAGCAATGAAGCGACTACGTATTGGAATGTGGCTGCAGGTACGAGTATCAATGGTTCTTCAAGTTTCTCCAATAGTGGGTTGTGTTCCTTCCTGGGTCGCATAAACTATAGCTATAAAGGCAAGTACATACTGACCGGTACGATGAGAGCCGATGGCGCTTCTGAGTTGAGCAAGGACAACCGTTGGGCATACTTCCCATCCGTAGGTTTGGGCTGGAATATCCATGAAGAGAGCTTCTTTAACAAAAACTTTGTGAACCAGCTGAAGCTTCGCGCCAGCTATGGTACCATTGGTAATCATGCCGTTAGTCCTTATGAAACATACGCTCGCTTAGAGTTCGTCAGCCGGGGGGCATCTTATGGTACCCAGACCGGTTACACCGGATACTGGCCCGCAGGTGCAAGCAATCCCGATTTGAAATGGGAGAAGACGGCTCAGTATAACGTTGGTTTAGACCTTAGCGTTCTCGATAGTCGTATCACGTTGACAACCGACTTCTATATCAAGAATACGACCGACCTGTTGTTCCAGAAATCATTGCCTTCCTACTATGGGGGTGGTAACGTATGGGTAAACCAGGGCGAAATCCGCAACAAGGGTGCTGAATTCACGGTGAATGCGATCCCTGTTTCAAAGAAGAACTTCACCTGGGAAACAAATCTGACCGCTGCATACAACCGCAACAAGGTTGTTGACCTTGCTGGTGAGGACTTTATCATTCCGGATGAAGGTCGTGGCTCATTGTACTCAGGTGGCGTTTTCATTTTGCAGAAAGGTTCTCCCGTAGGTATGTTCTATTTGTATGATTGGGCAGGTCTCAGTGACACGGGTGTCAACTTGTTCCATACCAAGGATGGTGGCACAACCAACATGCTCAATACAGAAGACCGTATTGCTGTTGGGAATACCATTCCTGACTGGATTTTCGGCTGGAACAACTCCATCAGGCACAAGAACTGGGATGCCAATTTCTTGTTCCGTTTCACCAGTCGTTTTGATCGTCTGAATGTGGGCCGCTATATGGCAACAGCCATGTCCGGTCCCTCCCGTTTCATCACCAGCCGTGAGGGTTATTACCGCAGTTGGGAACACGTGGCTGACAAGAGCAAAGCACGCTATGCCAGCTTGACAAACTCGGTCAACCAGAATACTCCCAACTCTACACAATTCCTGGAGAACGGTACATTCCTGCGTCTGCAGAACCTTTCCCTGGGGTATACCTTTCCAAAGGAAAGGACCAGGATTTCTGACATCCGCTTAGGCTTCAACGTGGAGAACCTGTTCGTGATTACCGGCTACAAGGGCCTTGATCCTGAGACGGTATCAGAAACTAACCGTGATGATGCCCAGGATACCGTGTTCGGTCTTGATAGTGGCTCAATGCCTATGCCGAGGTCATTTACATTCTCTGTACGTTTCGACTTTTAATGTTAACTAATTAAAAAACTGAAAGATAAAATGAAGAATATTTTTAAGATATTCGCACTGGGAATCCTCGTACTGGGCACCTACTCTTGCGATGACTTCCTTAAGGAAACGCCAAACGGTCAGTTACTGACAAGTGACGCGTTCAAGCAAGCCAGTGATGTTGACGATGCGGTAGACGTATTGTATCGCCAGGTGAGCCGTGGCGTGATGTATGATACACAGAACTGCGAAGGTCAGATGGGTGATGATATTTCTACGCACCCTGCTTCCAATAAGGCTCTGAACAGAGAGTTGGACTTATACAATGTTTCTTCAGGTAATGGTTGTACGCTTAACGAATGGGAGAAAGTATGGCTGATTATCAAAGCAGCCAACTACATTCTTGACGGTGCGGCTAACGCTCCGGGCGTATCAGAGTCAACGTTGAACTATGCGTTGAATCAGGCTCACTTTTGGAGAGCATGGAGCTACTTCAAGCTCGTTCGCCTGTTTGGGCCCATACCGATGGTTACCACCAACAATATTGATAACAACATGGGGTTGAGTACCGTGGCTACGATTTACGATGAGGTAATCGTCCCCGACCTGA
>CAZOYZ010000355.1:0-4672 GCA_964584045.1 uncultured Prolixibacteraceae bacterium
TCCACGGGAGCGGCAAACTGGCCCAGGCACTATTTAAACATGATCTGGTTGATGAATTGTGTCTCATGACTTTCCCGATCATACTTGGTACGGGCAAGCGTTTATTTGGGGAGGGTGCTGTTCCTGCTGCCTTCAAATTGACTGACAGTCTGGTTACTACAGCAAACGGTGTGATCTTCGCCTATTACAAGCGAGCCGGCGAGGTCAGGACGGAGACAGTCGGAGCGTAAATTGAAATAATTGGAAATTAAGATGAACTAAAAAGAAAACCGCATGTGCAGAAACATAAAAACACTGTTTAACTTTGATCCTCCTGCTACAGACGAGGAAATCAGAGACGCATCACTTCAGTTCGTCAGGAAGCTTTCAGGCTTCCTTAAACCTTCAAAAGTTAACGAGGAAGCTTTTCATGCCGCTGTCGAAGAAATAGCTGCAAGTACGCGAAAACTTCTTTTTGCGTTAGAGACAAATGCTGAAACCCGTGATCGCCAGGTTGAAGCTGAGCGTGCTCACGCCAAAGCTTTAGCACGATTTGGAACGAAAAACTGACGAGATCATGAGCGCTTTCCCTTCACTTTATTTAAGGATTGCCGACTGCTATGAAGATTTAGGCGATCCTGGCGAGGCAAAGAAGAATCGGTAACCAATGATTCAGGCATATCACAGTCTACCTCTTCATACTCCTGATCAATTCATTGGCGATATTTGAACTTTCAAGCCGCATGATGCTTTCTTCTGCGCCGCCAAAACTCAACAGGTTAATGCTCCCGTACCAGGAAATCTTTTGGTCGATAACCGCAAATTTTTGATGGATATTTGGTTTAAAAACGACAGCTATCCCTGAATTCTGTATCAATTCAATTGTCGTTTGCCAGGAAGTCAGATCCTTGCCTTTGAAATCTTCAGATGGTCTGGTCACTACAACTACTTTTACACCATTTTTAAGAGCCATCCTAAGATTTGGCATCATCTGCAAAGTACGTTGTTTTGTTACAAACGGGCTTACGATCAGTATCTCCCTGAACGCACTGACGATATCATTGGAATAGACCGGTAAGAAATTAGTTTTATCAAAAATGATATCGGGGGATTCTGCTGCAATACTTTCACTTTTTGCTTTATAGCCGATCGATGCATATCCTGCAAGCCGCTTATTGTACATCCTTTCAAGCGTTCGAACCCGGATATCCACATAGTCATAAATCAGCACTTCCTTTTTCTTTTCAAACAGCCTGTGAAGCCTTCCTGCATACTGCTGTAAGGTTCCTTTCCACGATATGGGCATAGCCAGGAACAGCGTGTCAAGCCTGGGTTCATCAAAACCTTCACCAATGTAACGGCCCGTTGCAACCAATGTTAGCGGCCTGTCATCAGGGATTTCCGATATTCGGACCATGGTCTCCCTTCTTTCCTTTATTCCCATACCGCCCATGAGTGAAATGACATCCGGGATCCTTTTGCCAAATTCGCCGGCAAGTAAATCAACATGGTTAGTCCTTTCTGTCAGAACAAGGCAATTCCTGCCATTTTTATGACATTGTACCACATCATCAACGATTAACTGATTTCGCATGCTATCGTCGATGATCCCGGCGTACAATTCATGAATAGGAATATCCTTCTCTTCTTTATCCAACGGAACATTGAACGAAGTAAACCGGGGTATGATAAAATGATCGAAGGGTCTTTTCTCCGCTTGCTTTTTTGCATCATCCCGATAGCGAATCGGGCCACATTGCATAAAAATAATGGGATGGTGTCCATCCTTTCTGGTCGGAGTAGCTGTTAATCCGTAAACATATTTGGCGCTCACATTTTTCAATATCATCTCAAAACTGAAAGCAGAAACATGATGACACTCATCAACGATGACCATGCCATAATCTTTTACACAATCTTTCACTTCTCCCATCCTGTTCAGGGATTGCAGTACAGCAATATCAACAATGCCGTTCAATGCCTGTTTCCCGGCTCCCATCTGTCCGATAATGTTTTTACTTCTCCCTCTTTTCCTGGCTCCATGAATAATCGGGGGTGACTCATTGATTGTCAGAAAGACTGAAAGCTTTTCCATCCATTGGGATACCAGGCTGACCTTATCAACCAGGATCAGGGTATTGACCTTTCTTTCGGCGATCAGTTTTATCGCAGCGACTGTTTTCCCGAAAGCCGTTGTTCCGCATAATATGCCGTTGTCATGTGCCAGCAACTTCTCAACCGCTATTGGCTGTTCATCTCTAAGGCTACCGTTAAAAGCAACATCGATCTTCCTGCCATGGTTGGTTTTATCGGTCCACAGTACTTTCGTTTTCGTTTCCCCGAACAGCATCTTTAAATCCGTTTCACATCCCCTTGGTAAGCACAGGTATTCTGTTGTTTCATCCGAACAAGATATAATCCTTGGTTTATCAAAGGTCGGCAGGCGCATAGCCTGAGCTCTGTAAAACTCAGGGTTTTTGAAAGCAGCCAACCGCTTTAGATGATTCAGCGCTTTTGGGGAAACTCCGGCTTTGGGAACAAACAACATGTTGAATTTTACAATCTCTACCTCCTCCGGAAAATCCTGTTTGCTAACCTCTGCTTTTTTTGTACTTCCCCAAGGTTTCGGAGTTTCTTCATCGTCTAACTTTAACGTCCCCAGCTCGCTCCCCGGATATAAGCTTGCCATCAGTTCTTCCAGGTTCTCTTCGGAAAGCCGTTGAATGCTTGCCAGAAAAGCCCACTGATCTTCTATGGGCTGAAAATGCTCATTGATGAAGATGCTGTTGTTCTTTTCTCTTGCGGTTTTTTGCAGGGGCAATGCTATTAAATTACCAAAACCTCCTTTAGGCATGGTATCCTGATTCGGGAAAAAACGGTCATAGGATTTAAAGGTGATTTCATGCCGCTTGTTCATGGCGTGGGTTAGCAATGCACTTCCGAATTTACGGGCCAAAGAAGCCGCTGCAGGATATTCAAAGAAAAACCAGGCATGAGCCCCGTTGCCTGAACGTGACCTTTCAACTGCAATGGGAATTTCAAAAAAAGAGCATACTTCCCTGAGTGTCGTTATATCTTCCTGCCATCCTTCATCGTCAAAATCAATTGCCAGAAACCAGCAGGTTTCGTTTGGGAGTAACGGATAAATGCCGGCAATAAGATTTTGCCTGCCACGTAGATGCGCATCAACAATCAGCGCACTCAGAGGCATTAAATTCTGATGCTTGCAAACCGAGCATTTTATTTTTGGTTTCTGACAAATGCCTGGGTTCCATTCATTGCCACAGGCAGGCGCATACCCGGCAGTCCCTTTTGCTTTATTTTCCCACCTTTTTGCATAGACATCATCCCGCCCTCTGAACAACGACATGAAAAGCTGGATCTTTTCGTCAGGATCAGATCTTTTATTTATGATTCCGGCGGATGTTGAAGGTTTAGTTTCCGGTTGCTTATCAAATAACTCCGGTTCCGAGGCTGAAAAGTATCCGGAAACTGCGTCGTCTGAATCGTGTGACTCTTCCCCGCCTGCAACCAGACTGGCATGAGCTTTTAGCCTCTTTATTTCTTCTTTGAGACGATTGTTCTCAAAAAGCAACTGCTGGTATTTCTTTTGCAACGCTTTGAAATCCATTTTTTACCTGCTGCTCGTTCTTGATGGCTCTCATTATAACAAGTAAAAGTAGTTTTTTCCCGGGAGGAACTGGTCAATAAACCAAAAGCGCTGAAAATTTCTGCAGTCCTTTTGTAAGAATGGCATTGTTCATTCTCTCCCGAAACTGCTTTTGAAAGTAGTACCTGGCGTATGTGAAAATTATAGAAAAGGCTTTATCTTTAAGACGAAAAGGCAACCGGGTGAATAACATCCGGGATTCACTTAAGAGAAAGAACAATGAACAGCGACATAAGAATTATAACCCTTACACCAGAAAACATTGCAGATTATGGTGTATGTGGCTACAAAGATGTGGAGAAACACAAAGAACTGAGAAATAAAATCGAGTGGTTCAAAGAATATTATTCCAAAGGGCTAACGATCAAGGTACTTTTCTCGGAAAAAGGAGGTTATCAGGGAATGCTTGAATACCTCCCCGGAAAGTTTGCACATCGTCCGGTTAATGCAGCAGGCTACATGTTCATCCACTGTATTTTCGTCGGTTTTAAGAATGAGTTTAAGGCGAAAGGCTATGCATCTGCTCTGATTGACGAATGTATTCATGACGCTGAAAAGCAGAAAATGCTGGGCGTGGCGGTAGTGACAAGAAAAGGGGCTTTTATGGCCGATAGTGGGATTTTCCTGAAAAAGGGATTCCAAATTGTAGATAAAGCCAGGCCAGACTTTAATTTACTGGCAATTAAATTTAACGAAGCATCAACACCTCCAGGCTTTAAATCGGACATACTCGACAACTTGAATACTTACGAAAATGGACTTACAATAATACGATCTCCTCAATGCCCCTATACCGAGAAAAATGTAAATGCGATTATTGAATCGGCAGAAAGGAAGTTTAAGTTAAAAACCAATCTGATCGATTTAAAAGATTCGGAATCAGCTCAGAACGTCCCATGCGCTTTCGGAACATTTTGCATCATCTATAATGGCGAGATTATTAGTTTTCATCCGATAAGCAATACCCGGTTTGAAAATATAATGACCAAAATGGTTGAGTCAAAATAAAGAAACTTTTATTTC
>CAZOYZ010000355.1:4772-5913 GCA_964584045.1 uncultured Prolixibacteraceae bacterium
AATTTCATGTAGCTTTGCAGGCGCAGTAAAACGACTCAGAATTACTCCGACGGCTCATGAAACGAATTGTACTTTTACTTTGCATCGGCCTGCTTGTAAGTTTTGGTCCGGAGCAACAAATCAAATGGATTGCGCTCGGTGATTCCATTACCTATCTCAATGATCATCCCGACGAAACAGGTAATCGGGTGGCAAAAGGCTATCTGACGAGGGTTGTTGAAAAGCTACCCCGCTTACAGTACGTCAATAAAGGCTATAACGGATGGACCGCCTGCCGGATCGCTGAAAAAATCGATGACCTCGGCCTGGAACCGGCCGAAATCTACACGGTTTTCCTTGGAACCAACGATTGGTGGGGCGGTAAGCCGGTCGGAACGATCACCGATTATCGTGACAACACGGGGTATGGAACGCTTTGCGGCGCATTTCGGGTGATTATTGATAAGTTCCGCAGTCTGAACCCGGAAGCCAAAATTATTCTGATGACGCCCTTGCAGCGTGGCGATTTTGTTTACATCAGCAACCATAAAAACAACGCTTACGGTTCATACAAAGCGAAAAACGGCCAACAGTTGTCGGATTTCGCAGCAGCCATCCGCGAAATAGGCGGGTATGAACAGATTCCCGTCGTTGACCTGTACCATGACAGCGGGATCACTCAAAAAAATATGGTAAAGTATAAGCGTCTGAAAGACGAAACAGGTGAATATCATCACTATCGTTATCCCGGTTTTGTTGGTGTCGGCTTCAATCCTGATGCCGATGAATATCCGTATCCGCCCCGGGCGGTCAATATGACTTACGACGGATTACATCCGTCGGACAAGGGAAATGAAGCGATAGCCGGAATGTTAGTCAAAATGTTCCAAAAGATCGGGCTGTTTTGACCTTTCAGAACGTCTTCTTTTATCAAACCAAATTAATGAACGATTACCGGTGGATAAAAATTTATTACCAACCAAGCCCCACTACGAGATTCTTAACGGATTACGGGGAATAGCGGCGATTACCATCGTCATTTTTCATATTATCGAGGCCCACTACCTGAGTAAGTTCGAGAACCCGCTCAACCATGGTTACCTGGCTGTCGACTTTTTCTTCGTCCTCTCTGGTTTCGTGATCGGCTACGCGTATGACGATC
>CAZOYZ010000356.1:0-5909 GCA_964584045.1 uncultured Prolixibacteraceae bacterium
TTGGTGTAGTAGATGGAAAAAATAATCTTAAAACAGCCCGGTGTACCCCCCAAGTTAATATTGATGGGTTATTTGAGTAATTGTGGGCGATCCATTGATTTTTAACATGATAGTGGTTGAAATTTTTTAAAATAAATCAACAGATTTGATTAAAGATTGGAATTTAAAAAGTTTTAAAGATGTGCCGTTTAACAAGTTAAATCATTCAATAAAATAAGTATAACCCTGTTTAAATTGAATTATAAAAAACACTGAAAATGACCAAGAGAAGAGAATTTATCAGGAACAGTGCGTTCGGGGCTTCTGTCATAGCGATTGGAGGTATCGGGTTTAGTTCAAAGTCATATGCCTCCATTACTGGAGCGAATGACAGCCTTTCCGCCGGTATCACCTCCGGCACCGCAAATGAGGACCTTCCCCCCAAAGCCCGGGCGCTGATCAGGACGATCTGCGACCATTTTGCCACGACCCATACCAGTTACGGCCGACCCGACCCGACGAAGACACCGTTTGCGTCAAAAAACGCGGGTGCAGATCTGGTGGCGTCACCGAATCTGCATTCGCCGCCGTATATGGCATTGGCACTGTATGGTGCAGCAAAAAGATTGGGGCGTGAGGATTATATCTCGTCGGCAGACCTTTATACGCTGTATATGATGTCCGTGATCTGCGATCCAATTGGTGGCAAATGGGATTACTACTCGCAGATGTATGATGATGCATGGATAGAAAAGACCGGGAAATCGGTTCGGGCACAAACCGAATATTTGTTATGCCGGTCGGCACATCACGGGTGGGTGCTGTGTATGATGGGTGACGGCTTTATGGAGACTCATCCGGCGGAGACAAGTTTTCTGAGCCGGGCTGCTGCGGCGTATGATCATCTTCAGGTCTTTCGTACGGATCAGCCCTATTATTTCCGGATTGGCTATGCTCCGACGGGTGTAGATCAGGGAATGGATGGTGCGTTTCCATCTGATTTGGCGGAAGTGGGGTTGGGCCTGATGGCCTATTACGAGTTCTCTAAGCGACCGGAGGTGCTCAAGGATGCACTGGGGCTGGCGGGTTATTATCTTCGTCCACACCAACCCGGTACGGCGGAGGGTTGCTTTTCGGAGGAATACGGCAATTGGATTATCTGCCCCTGGCCGATAGAAATCAACGCCGAACACGGCAAAGGATTACTGCGTTATGACAAGATGTGCTGGGGATTCGGGACACGGGAAATTTCGCTGTTTCTAATGAAACTGTACCGTGCAATCGATGATGAAACCGTCCGGCAACGGATCACATCCCGTGTGGTCAGCGGCATGAAGTGGATGTTTGACGCCTGCCAGCATGATTTTGGCGGAGTCGGCATATTTGGGAGGGATAATGCCTATACCGGCATGGCGGCAGCCTCAGTGATGACCTATCTTGATTGCCGCGATCTGGGATTTCTGAGTAAAGCAGAGATTAACGATTATGGGACAAAGGCGAAAAAAGCGATGGACTGGATTTTGTCGTGGTCCTGTGAGGATATTCTCGCCAAAGGCGGCTCCCTGGAAGGCCATGGTGGAGTTGAGGGCATGAAACCGCCGGAAAATGCAGCCTGGATGCTTGCGTGGACCGTTGATGCATTATTACGCTGCAATGAACTATAACGGAGGACCGGTGTCAGAGTTAATTCGTTAATAAAGCAAAAAGATTAATGTTAAGACGTAAATAAACTGTTTATAAGGATCTTATCAAAAGCATCGGTACTTACAGTGCTATAGATATACAAAAAATTTATTATGAGCTAACCTATTGAACGGGCAAGCATACTTTAGCTGCTTAACCCCGCCAAGAGGTATAACGAAGAATAACGACTATGAAGAAAATCAGTGTGTTAATCGTACTTTTGTGGGTTTTCGGTACCGGCAGTAATGCGGCAGATGTCCGGGAAGATGTTGGAAAGCAACGTTGTGCCGATCCACCCTCGCAGTCTCAACTGCAGGAAGCTGTTCTTCAATACAATTTGAACGTGATCAAGCACACACGGGCTGATACGCTGACGAGTACGCCGCAATGGGTATGGGATTTTTTCCATCAGATTCAAAAAGAATCTCTCGATGAAGCAAAACGTTACGCCGAGGGTAAGATATGGATGGTCAAGCAGGTGCCCAGCGAGCCGGGCTCTGCTTATGGTGATGAGACAGAAACAGGTGTTCTTTTTAGCGATCTCATGACGCACTGTAAATTGGCGTTACAGGATATTCCGGGCTGGAGTCCACAGCGGCAGGCAGAGGCCGTTGTATTTTGGCAAAGCTGGCAGAACCGCCAGACGGGTCGTTTCTACAATCCCCGCTTGATGGATCCGCAACATCCGACCCCCGAAGAGGGCGTGTGCAACGAAAAATATGTTGTCGGCATTCTCAATACATTGGGTGCCAAGCCCAAGTATCCGTTGAGTACGGTTGCCGAAGCATCTTCGGATGGCAAGGCCGGCCGGATCGACACGACCTATTTCATTAAACTCTCCCGAAGCCAACTGACCACGGGCGATTGTTCTCATATCGGCTTAATGTGTGTTGAAATCATGAAAGCGATTGATGAGGGATGCGAAGAATATATTCCGGTGTTGGAGAAAGGGATTGAGAACATCATGGCCCAGCAGAATCCGGAAAATGGATTGTGGGATGCGCGTTATAAAGATGAGTTGTATTCCGACTATTCTCCCACCGCAGGGGCATTTAAAATCCTCGTCCGCCTCCATGGCTACCTGGGGATGGAGAATGTCCCCCACATGGAAAGATTGGCGGACATATTGATTGAAAAACAGCCCTTTTTCCTTGGAGTTCCCAGTGTCACTCGCAATACGTCGGATTTGATGATATCCTGTCTGGAGAATTCGGATTATCGGCGTGCCGATCTGCTTGAAGCGCTTCGCAAGAATGTGCAGGGACTGAAAGGGAAAGACCGAAGCAATTACGTCCTGTTCTGCCTGGGAATGGTTGGAGATTATTTGTGGAAGGACTGTCCGTTCCATGATGCGCGTCGGGATTTCAATTTTAGCCGAGGCACCGCCTACAAATATCGTATCGTGATACAACCGGACGGGCACACAGTAAAAATTGTTAAGAAGGAGCCGGAAGAATGTGTGACGCATCCCGATTATCAGTTCCGGCTTTACTGCAGGAAGATGACACCAGGATCATCCAGGTAAGAGAATATTTTGAGGTAGGGTTAAATTACTAATTATTATCATTATGAAGATCTTTTTGACTTTTTTAGGTTTGTTGTTTTTATTTTCAGCCAGCAGCGTCGGGGCTGAGCCGCCATCGCGATTTTTCTATAATGACGATGGGGATCGTGCCATTATGTTGGCCCGAGGACCTTTTCATCCCCAACAATTATACTATGCCGTGGATAACCTGGTCGGCACGGGCGTGACCACCCTGATCTATTGCGCCAATCTGGGATCGGACCAGGCATATTATCCAAGCAAGGTGGCCTCGGCATTGGACTGGCGGATGACCGAATCCCACAGCCCCGATAATCCGGTTCCGGTTTTTCCACGGCTGTACCGGGTGGCCAAACAACTCCGTGAGGCGGGGGTTGACGTTTTGGGTACGGTGATGCACCGCGCCCGACAGATGGGGCTGGAATTTGTTCCTTCGCTGCGGATGAATGACGGGCACTTCGGTAATAACCTACACCCAACGGTGCACCCGTTGACAGGCGAGTTCTGGATGGAACATCAGGATATGACCATCGGCACGATCGACCCTTCCCTGAAAGGCTATGAGCAATACCTGTTGAACTTTGAACACCAGGAGGTCCGGGATTTTCGGATGGGGCAGATATACGAATTGATCGACGGCTATGCGGCCGATGGCTTTGAGATGGATTTCTCGCGGTTTTTTCTGTTTTTTCCTCCGGGACATGAAAAACCGGAGTTGATTACTGAGATGGTTCGAAAAGCCCGGCAACGGCTTGATGCCAAAAATAAAAAGGATGGCAGGAACCGGTTTCTGATTGTTCGTGTCGCCCACAGTCTGGAGCGTAACCGGGAACTTGGGCTTGATGTGCCGGCATGGATTAAGGAAGGGCTGGTCGATTATATCGTGCCTTCCTCACCGGACCGGGATTTCCAGTTTACTATTCCAGTAGATGAGTTTATCGCCCTGGCCAAGGGCACAGGCTGTCGCGTCGTTGCCAGTCCCGATTCGTATGGCGCCGACGGGCCGCGGTACCGTGCGGCGATGGCTAATTATTTCCACATGGGACAAAAAGATACCTATTTGTTCAACTTTTTCGCCCCCAACTACCCTTATACCGACTCGGATTATGCCATCCTGCGCGACCTTGTCAGTCCGGTTACCCTTTGGGGCCGCAGCAAGCAATTCTATGCCGGTGACAACTTTAAAGATCTCGAACTCGATCTCGAACAAGCCGGAAAACCCTATACGGCCAACATGTATGTCGGAGAAGACCTTGCCGAATGTCTCAAGGCCGGGATCCTCAAGTTTGCTCAGTTGAATATTGAATTCGAGTCCGTCTGTCCTGATGATCAATTTGAGATTGCTCTCAATGAGATCATCCTGCCGGAGCGGATGGTCGAAAGAGACCAGAACGGCTGTCATGTCGAACTGCGAAACGGCCCACTGCCGAATGTGGGCTGGAACACGATTGCGGTGACGGCTCAATCTTTCGGGTCGGATGCAAAGCCGCGTATTAAACGCATTCACCTGAAAAGCGATTATGATGTGTCTGGAGGCAGCTATGAGTATATTGTTCCCGAAATGTTTGTCATGAGGGACAAGATCTGGCTTCCGGAGGTAGATAAACCCTACAACGTGGATATGTATGTTGAGGATGACTTTGATTTTGATGCCTGTCAAAAGGCGAAGATTCTTGAGTCGGTACAGTTGCTGATTCAGATACAACACCGCCATCCGGAAGATGTGTTCGAGTTTTTGCTCAACGATCATGTGCTGACATACCCGAAGATCACTGTCGCCGACCAACGGACCTCGTACTTGTTCGAGTTGAAGGACGGGCCGCTGCCAAAACGCCGATGGAATACTGTTACGGTCACTGCAAAAACCCTCAATGGAAAAACGAACCCCTATATTCGTCGTGTTCATTTACAGACACTGTACGATTTGTCAGCCCGAACCGCAGAAAAGTAAGGAGGAACACAAGTGAAAAGATATCTCGCATACCGGACGATAAGGTGCCTGTCAGTCTTCATCATACTGGCGATAACGTGTTGGGATTCGCTGGCGGTTGACGGTGATGACGATTTGATCATTCCTCTACAAATTAACTGGGCCCCGGCTATTCCACGGGTGGATTTTCCGGTACGCAACGGCATTCCTCTGCCCCGGGGGGTAGTATTCAACACAGACCATTTGACCCTGAGGGACTCGGGCGGGCGCAACGTGCCGGTTTTCCAATCTTCCGCTTTGGGATATTGGCCCGATGGCTCGGTCAAATGGGCCTTGGCGGATTTCCAGGCATGCGCCGCCGGGACAGGGGCATATCAAGTAGTGATCGACCGGGATAATAAGCAGGATGCCGTCAATACTTCTCTGCACGTGACCGAAACGGATGGGCAGATTGATGTAGTAACGGGTCCGCTGCATTTTACCGTGACCAAGACGGGCGGGGGATGGCTTCATGAGCTGTGGCTTGACCGGGATGGGGACGGTCAATTTACACATAAGGAACGGGTGGTTCAACCGGGCTCAGACGCTTTCATCGAGCTGGGATATCGCCCACCAGAGGATCGACCCAAGACGGAGCGCCAGCCGGCGTATGAACTCACTGAACAAGAGGCTCGGGTAAAAGCAGGGATGTATCGGGCAATTGGAGGAACGGACTATGAGGCGAAAGTGCAAGAGTCGGGTCCGTCGCATGTGATTATTCGATGCCGGGGCCGG
>CAZOYZ010000357.1:0-5904 GCA_964584045.1 uncultured Prolixibacteraceae bacterium
ATCCTGGCAAACGGAAATGCAAATGGAGTGTCACAATTTGAAAAACCAGTCGTTTTTTTAAGCGTGCGGGGAGTGTAATTTTACCATGATCATCAAAAACAGAGCATTAAACGAGCTGTTCCTGGTTTTTACAGACTTGTTTTTATGAGCTGTGAATGTTCGATGTTTATTGGATGAAATTCTAACTCTAACTTATTAGATAACGCGATGAAACATTTTGGAATTTTACTGGCATTACTTTTCCCGGTAATGGTTTGCCTTTCAAACTCTCCGGAAGAAAACAGGAATGGACAAGCCGGGACGAACGGTCAGACAGGTCATTTATCGATCGGCTGGGCTTCTGCAGATATTACCCCGGATAAACCGGTGTTACTGGCCGGGCAGTTTCATGCGCGGGTTTCAGAAGGCGTGATGGACCCGGTTACGGCAACAGCGTTGGCGATTGAGTCAGGCGCCGGCACATCATCTGAAAAAGCGATCATGATTACCTGTGAACTTGTCAAGATCGATGATCATTTACGGGACAAGGTCAGGGAGATCGTCAAAAAGGCTGTTCCGGAACTCAGTCCGGAACAAATTATGCTGAACGCGACCCATACCCATGCTGCGCCGTATTGTGGCGATGCCCCGGATTCCAGGAGCATTTATGGGGTGGAACTGGATGCCATGAGCCCGTCAGCCTGCCTGGAATTTGTTTCCGAACGTGCGGCTCAGGCTGCCATCCAGGCATGGAACAGCCGGAAACCCGGCGGCATCAGCTATGGTCTGGGTCATGCCGTGGTTGGGCATAACCGTCTGGCGGTCTATTTTTCGGGCAAATCGCAGATGTACGGAAACACGGGCAAGGAAGATTTCAGCCATATTGAAGGGTACGAAGACCACTCGGTTAATTTGCTGTATACCTGGAATAAAGACAGGGCGCTGACCGGGATCGCGATCAACGTGGCCTGTCCGTCGCAGGTCAGTGAACATGAATATCGGGTAAGCGCGGATTACTGGCATGATGTCCGGCTGGAGGTACGCGAACGGCTTGGTAAAAACCTGTTTATTTTACCCCAGTGCAGCGCTGCGGGTGACCAGTCGCCGCATTTTATGATCGGGAGTAAAGCGGAAGACCGGATGCAGCGGCTTATGGGAGCGGATCAGACCGGAAGAGGCACCAGCGGAAGCCGGAAGCAAATCGCCCGAAGCATCGCCGATGCGGTCAGTTCTGTTTATCCTTACATGAAAGACCAGATTGAATGGACTCCTGCGTTCGCCCACCGGATGGAGGTGGTGGAACTCTCGCGCAGGCTTATTGGTCGTGAGGATGTGGACAGTGCGTTGAAAGAATCAGAGGAGCATCAAAAGAAGTACGAACAATTGCTGGCTGAACTCCAAAAAAACCCCGGGAGCAAACAAAATCCGCGGTGGTATTTTGACATCACCAAAACATACACGTTGATGAAACGGGGAGAAAGTGTCAAAGAACGGTTTGAACTGGAAAAGGTACAGCCGAAAATGCCTGTTGAGGTACATGTGGTCCGGTTGGGAGATGTTGTTTTTGCCACCAATCCGTTTGAATTATACCTGGACTACGGGATGCGGATCAAAGCCAGGAGTAAGGCTGTCCAGACGTTTCTGGTTCAACTGACAGGTTCCGGCACTTATTTGCCGGTATCGCGTTCAGTCGCCGGCGGATCATACGGAGCGGTGCCGGCCAGCACGTTGATGGGTCCGGAGGGCGGCCAGGAACTGGTAGAAAAAACGCTGGAAATGATCAGCCGGGTAGTGAATTAACCTGCAATACCGGATGATAAAAGGTTTTAGGCATCCCATGGGTTAATCAACTGCAGCCCTTCAATATTTTTAAAATCAGAAACATTGCGGGAACCCAGGATAAGTTCATAAACCAGGGCAGTAACGGCAATGATAGTATCAGGCAGTTTTATTTTGTGCCTTTTGCGTAGATCTGCAGTCTTATAGTAATAAGTTGTTGAATAGGGAGTCCAATCAGGATTCATAACTAAATCAGAAATTCTCCGGCAACAGAAGTAAATATTTTTGAAAAACTTTTAGCATTACTCCGTTTATTACCCCTGATATTGGCCTGCATATAAATAGATTTGTTTCCATGATTAAATTTATTAACCTGGCACTCAAAAATTAACTGATTATGAAACGAGCCACATTACTTACTCTTGTTTTTTCTGTCCTTGCGTTGGTTCTGGTCCTGTTTTCCTGCCGTAATTCCGTCAACGATTTGAAAACAGGAACCTCGTCCGGCGAAAATTCAAAAACCGGGAAGGGTTTAACGGCAAAAAGCTATTACTCCGGCTTTGACCTCGCCCATGATACCTATCATGCGATCTCGACAGCCAGCGACGGAAACGTTTACTATGTCCTTTCATCACAACCACATGATGTGCCCGGGCAAATGTACCGGTATGACCCCAAACTGGACAAAACTGAACGTATAGGCGACCTGAACGAAATCTGTGGGGAAAAGGACAAAAAAGCCATTGCCCAGGGAAAAAGTCATGTTCGCTTTTATGAAAGTGACGGCAAACTTTATTTTTCGACCCATGTGGGCTTTTACGAAATGATCGATGGGATGGAATGCCTGCCTGTAAATGCGCCTGAAGGTTATCAATTGTACCCGGGCGGCCACTTTTTAAGTTATGATCTGAAAACCGGGAAAGTTGAAGATCTGGCGATTGCCCCTCACGGTGAAGGCGTTTTGACCATGATCATGGACAAGGAGAGAAAACAAATTTACGCGATCACCTGGCCCTCGGGATATTTTTTGCATTATGATCTTAAAAATAACACATTGCAAGACCTGGGATTGGTATCTGCGAAGGGCGAAGCCGGGAAAGTAGGAGATGATTACCGGGTGCTTTGCCGGTCCATGTTTGTTGATCCCCGTGACGGAAAGGTCTATTATTCGGTGGCCGAAGGCGACATTTATTGCTATGCCCCGGAGACACAGTCTGTTGAAAAGTTGGAAGGGGTGGATTTACGTTTGAATTATTTCGGGAAATATGATTATAAAGATCCGGGAAGTATGGCATATAACTGGCGTTCGATACTCTGGTATCCGAAAGAACAGGTTGCCTACGGGGTTCACGGGAATTCGGGATACCTGTTCCGGTTCGACCCCCGGGAAAAGAAAATTGAGATCGTAGACAGGATTACTTCAGAACCCTCAAAGAAGAGCGGGATGTTCGATCAGTTCAGCTATGGATACCTGGGATTTGATCTTGGACCGGACCAGGAGACCTTGTATTATCTGACCGGAGGCCCAATCTATGTGGATGGAAAGAGGGTAAAAGGGGTCGATGAGATCGCAATGGGGGCTGCACGCGGTTTGGAGAATCTGCATTTGATTACCTATCATCTTCCAACAAATACCTATCTGGATCATGGCCCTGTTTTTTATGAGGACGGATCACGTCCCACCTATGTAAATTCGATAGCGGTTGGCGGGGATGGCACCGTATACACACTGGCACGATTTGAACATAAAGGAAAAATTGTTGAGGACCTGGTCAGGATTCCAAGTCCGTTCACGAATGTGAATACAACGAAACAAATCAGTGCCGCCGGTATTAGCAATCTGGTCAGGATGCCAAATTAACAAAGAAGGAAGTCCATCGATATAATCAATGAACCGGTTAATGGTATCGATACTGATTTGAGCCTGGAAATGTAAACAGAGTGTCATGATTTGGAAAAGCAGACGTTTTTTTGCATCCTCTGCTTAACTACTTTTGATTTCATAAACCAAAAGCAGCACTTATTTACAGATAACGTCATGGCAAAAAAATCAGGTTATCCCGCGGGCAAAAGCTTATCAAAGCTTCTCAAACTGCATGTTTGTTTGATGATTGTGCCCTTTTTCTTTAATCCGGCCTCTGCAGGAAGTAACAACCCTGGTCTCAATCAGAATGACACCATAAGAAAGACGATCCCGTATACGCTTCCCTGGGATGATATGCCGATCGATCTTTCTTTTGTGTATGCAAAGGAAAGGCCGGCGGGCAAGCATGGATTTCTTAAAGTTGAAGGTGACAGGTTTATTTTTGAAGATGGCACTGCAGCCAGATTCTGGGGAACCAATTTTAACAGCGCCCAGATTTTTCCTTCTCATGAACACAGTGAGAAGGTTGCGCGGCGACTTGCAAAAATTGGTGTGAATATCGTGCGGTTCCATCAGATGGACGGAGAATGGTCTACGCCCAACATCTTTCAGTTTACCCGGGGAGAGAATAAGCCGAATACGCAAAGTTTTGACCCCGAGAGCATGGACCGGCTTGACTACCTGATCTGGTGTCTGAAAAGAGAAGGGATATACGTTTACATGGATCTGTTGACATACAGAAGATTTGAAGCCGGTGACGGTGTGGAATCTGCATCTCAACTGGGGGACGCGGCAAAGCCGTACAGTACCTATAACAGGAGACTGATCGGGTTGCAGAAGAAATACAATGATAATCTTTGGACACATATCAATCCATACACGAAGCTGGCTTACAAGGACGAACCGGCCATCGTGATGACGGAGATCACCAATGAATGTGATCTGTGGAGCCAAAAAGTCACGGTCGAACCCTACCGGGCAGAACTGGAAAAGCTTTACCGGGACTGGGCTTCCCGCAACAACGTGAAAGCAGGTAAAGACAGGATCGAGTTTGACAGGGATGACCTTCGTTTCCAAAAGTTCTTTCTCGAAGTGACGACCGGTTACTATCAGGAAATGATCTCCCACATGCGGGAAACAGGGGTGAAAATTCCGATAGCCGGAACCAACTGGACCCGGAATGCCGCCCATCTGATGGCTCAAACCACCGGAGATTTTACCGATTCCCATGCCTATTATTACAATTTTGGATTGTGGGCTGATGGGAGCAAACGTTTTATGAATGAACCGATGACCGGCAGCAGCAATAATATGCTCCCCGGATTGGCTTTTTATCACGTGCAGGATAAACCATTTTTTGTTTCCGAGTGGGATAATCCCTGGCCGAACGAGTGGAGGGCAGAAAGTTCCTTATTGATGGCTGCTATCGGAGCGATGCAGGGTTGGGGTGGCTTTGCCATCCACACCTACCGGTATACCCTGGATGAAGATGTTGACATGATCGCCAAACCTGTCACCGGTGAAGCCCTCAACGGGGTGTACTACCGGGGCGGGTTGTTCGATACGTTCAATGATCCTGCAAAATTTGGATTATTTTACCATGCTGCCCTGATCATGAGAAGAGGTGATGTGAGTCCTGCCGAAAAAACGGTATCAATTAAAGTAGAAGGTCTTCTTGAGGGACCAGGAAAAGCATTGCCACTGACAGCAGAGAAGCACAGGACAAGGACGGTATTGCCCGGTACGAAGGCCAAAGGAGATCTGATTGTTGGTGCTGACGGAACGGTGGTTGATCCGGATAAGAAGGAGGTGCTTTCCGATACCGGAGAGCTTTACAGGAACTTGAGTAAAAAGATCGGCTGGATCGATTCACAGAGAACGAAAGCGGTATATGGTTTCGTTGGTAAAGAAGGAGACATCCGGCTTAAGGATGTGAATTTCAGGGTAAAGACCGATTTTGCCACCGTGGCGATCAGTTCGTTAACTGATGACCCGGTCAGCGCATCGGGCAATATGCTCCTGACGGCAATAGGCCGGGCGGAAAATACCAATAGCAGATACAATGAAGATCATACCCAGGTACTTGATGTGGGTTATGGGCCGGTACGGGTGGAGATCATTGAAGCGGTGATTGAAATGAAGACCAGCAAAGATAACCTTCGTGTCATGTCCGTTAATCCACAGGGATTCATCACCGGTTATATGCCATCCGAATATAAAGACGGGGTGTTCCGGTTCGAGATTGGCAAGAATTTTCAGTCTATGTATTATTTGATACAGGA
>CAZOYZ010000358.1:0-5890 GCA_964584045.1 uncultured Prolixibacteraceae bacterium
CCTGTCCGCTTTCGTCAAAGTCGCCGGGAAGCAAAAGTCCATCTGTTTTATACATGTAAAAGCTTCCGATCGCATCACCCACTTTCGTGATAAATGCGGAATTACCGAATGCAGAAATGATAATTGGGGCATCATCGATTCCTAATTTTTTTACCTCATTTTTATTTTTTGACAGATTTAAGGATGTTATCCAGTTAAATCGTTTCCTGATATTATGGGTGGTAAGCTCAAACTCCCAGCCACGGTTCTGCACTTCTCCCATATTTAAACGTACAGAACCCTGCCCTGTCATATAGGAGACGTTACTACTTAAGAGCATGTCTTTTGTGTCTTCGATATAATAATCAAGATTAGCCTGGATTCTGTTCTTTAACACTGAAAAATCTAATCCGATACCCTTAGTAATCTTTGTCTCCCATCCCAAATCAGGATTTCCAATCGACGAAGGAGCCAGACCGTTGGCAATGGCACCATTTAAACTGTAATTTGTGATTCCCAGGGATGCAATATGTTCATAATTTCCGATGTTATTATTCCCTGCCACACCAGTCATCACACGCAGTTTCAAAAGATCCAGCCATTCCACACCGTTCATAAAGTTTTCCCGGTCAATTTTCCACCCAAGCGACGCGGAGGGGAACCAACCCCACTTCGTATCCCGACCAAACTTTGAGGAGCCATCCCGGCGAAGATTTACAGTCAGCAAATATTTATCCTCAAAGTTAAGATTTAACCGGCTAAAGAAAGATGCAATTGAATTTTCGGCTTCAGTTGTCGAAGCTCCTGTTTTTGTAGTTGCCACATTCAAGGTATAGATCAAGTCGTTAGGGTAGTCTGTCGCGGCGGCATAAATGTAATAGGATTTTAAACGTTCGATACTCTGACCCAGCAAAACATTAATATTAACTGATGAGCCGATTTTGGGAATATATACCAATGTGTTTTGCAAGGAATAATTATACTCCTGACTCACACTCGCATTGCCATAAGAAGGACTCCCACTGTTCACATTTTTAGGTTTAAAAAGCGAGTTTTGCACCTCGGAATAATTATACCCAAATTGCGATTTAAATGATAACGAATTTGTTATATCCAATTCTCCCCAAACATTCGTGAGTACTTTATTGATTTTGGTTTCCCGGTGGGTTTGTTTTAATTCTTCAACTGGGTTTACATAGGCAAATGCGCCTTTTGTATATCCGGTTTCTTCCGTATTCGAATCGATGGGAACAATAGGTGGAAAAACGCCTCCCCGGTGAATACTGGCTGTACCGGTTGTTGGCTGTTTGGTCGAAAACGACGGAGCGATGTTCATCCCGATTTGGATTTTATCCCCAACATTCAGGGTGGTATTCAGTCTCAAATTGGCCCTCTTATACCCGGTTTCAATTAAAATACCATCCTGCTCCATGTAAGATCCGGAAATCAAAAAAGTGCCAATTTCCCCTCCGCCGGACACATTTAAACTATAGCTTTGCATAGGCGCAACTTGATACAATTCGTCCTGCCAATCTGTATCCGGCAACGACTCCGGATCGTTAAGCCAGCTTTCGGGGATTTGTTCCGCCGCGGTCCTTGCACTCATCGGATCACTTAAACTGCCTCCTCTTCTTAAGTAACTCATATTTTTCGCCCATATATTATAAGCCAAAAATTCATCCCGGTTCATTAAATCGTAAACGCCGTCAACCTTTTGCAACCCGTAATAGGCGTTAAAATTGAATACAGGTTTCTGTTTTGTCCCCTTTTTCGTGGTTATCAATACGACACCGTTGGCTCCGCGTGCTCCGTAAATTGCGGCAGATGAAGCATCCTTCAATATTTCAACAGACTCAATGTCATTGGGATTGAAATCCTGTATGCCGTTTACGGGAATTCCGTCAACAACGTAAAGAGGTACATTTGAAGCATTTATCGTACTTACTCCACGAATCGTAATACTCAATTCCTGTCCAGGTTCACCGCTTTTTTCCCTGGCCCGCACTCCGGCCAACTGCCCGGCAAAGGCTTCGCTTAATGTTGAAACTGCTCTTTCCTGCAGAGACTCTGATTTAATTCTTGATATACTTCCAGTAAGGTCCTGTTTCTTTACGGTACCGTAACCTATAGCTACAACTTCATCCAGCCCGATGGTCTCTTCTTCCATCTTCACGTTGATGGTGGTTTTTCCTCGAACAGGTACTTCCTGAGGTCTCATCCCCACGAAGGAGAACACCAGTATTGCCTCGGCAGGAATTTCCTCCAAAGAATAACTCCCGTCACTGTTTGTAATAGTTCCTTGCGTGGTTCCTTTTATAATAATTGAAACACCCGGCAATGGTGCACCGGAAATGTCAGTGACTTTTCCCGAAACAGATTTGGGCTGCCGTAATTCTGAGAGATTAAAATAGCCGCCGGGAAATCCGGGATCTTCTTTCGACATAATGGCAATCTGCCGGTCATGGATTTCATAATAATTCGCTGTTCCTTTAAATACCTGATCAAGAACCGATTGTATTGGTGCATCCTCAACCTTTACATTCACTCTACGATTGACATCGACAGATCTTTCGCTGTATAAAAAGATGAACTTACTGTTATCCTCGATTTCCTGAAGAACCTGCTGCACCGTGATATCTTCGAGATTCAAATTAAATCTCGCCTGTTGAGAATAACTGTTTGCCGTCACCGAAGCTACCGACACAAAAATTAAAAAGGTTAGCAATCTCATTTTCATTAAAAATTTTTGCATGCCTGTATCCGAGGCATACCCGTTCCATTTTTTTTTCATAATTTCGTTTTGTTTATTTTAATACAACTGTTAGATAAACTTTGAAAACCAGTGGAGCCCCAAACTCCCTGGTTTTCTTTTTTCAGCAATTTTTCAATGCTTCATAGGCAATTTATTTGTTGATTAATACCCTCGCACCTGCGATTTGATATTCAAATTTCGCCACCCCGGACAGAACAGCCATGACTTCTTCCAGGGAATCTTTCAGGTCGAGTTTCCCTGATACGGGCAATACTCCCGAAACCACAGCATGATCATATTGAAACCTGATGTTATAATACCTTTCAAGCTTCTTCAATACCTGTTCAAGATTCTCGTTGGTAAACTGGTACCATCCTTCAATCCAGGCTATATGCGCTTCAGGCAGCGGGTCCGTGGTTAAATCGAACCGGTTATCCGTTTTATGATAGGTTGCTTTCTGGCTCGGGATCAGCACAATTCTGTCTTTAAACAGCCGGTTCTTTTCCCGGATCTGAATACTCCCGTTCAATAAAACAGTTTCGCTGAAATCATCCGATTTGTATGCACAGACATTAAATTTAGTTCCCAGAACTTCGATGTCAATATCATCAACAGACAGGACGAACGGTTGATCCGCATCTGCAGTCACTTCAAAATACGCCTCACCTTCCAGGTAAACCGTCCTTTTTCCCCCTTCAAATTCCTGGGGAAATGCAAAACGGCTACCTGCATTTAACCATACTTTTGTACCATCTTCCAACATCAGCTCCGATTTTTTCCCAAATGGCACAATGACCTCATTAAGCTTGTCTCCAGTTGATCCGTTACCTGATGATGGCTGATTGTCCACAATGTTCTCATGATTGATCTGAATGGCATCTTGACCCTTCAGAACGGTAATCCTGGATTCATCTTTCTCCAATTCTACCTTATTTCCGTTAGAAAGGACCAACAAAGGGTTTTCAAATTTTAAATCGCGAACGGACTCCGAAAAATGATATTGCTTTTCGAAAGAATTGAATCTCAGGTACAGTAAACTTCCGATGGTGATGATAATGAAGACAGAAGCGGCGATTTTTGCATAAGTGGTGATCTTGTGAAGTTTTTCCTTGCGTGAAAATTTAATATAAAATGCATGGATATTCTTCCAAAGTTCATATTTCTTATCACCGGAAAGTACTTCCTCTTTGATATCGAACAGCCGAATTATTTTTTTCGCCTGCAGAATGTTTTTCTTCGATCCTTTTTGTGATCCAAGAAATTGCTCCCATTCTTCAGTGGTACGTATTCCGTTGATCACAGAAATAAACTCCTGATCCTGAAGCAGATCTTCAACAGAATAACCGGTGTACTTTCCCTCTTTCATTTCCAAGTCTCTATACAAACAAAAGGAGGAAGGATTGCTTTTGTGACAGAAAAAATGAAAAAATTTTATGAGCTTGTTAACCTTTTAAAAATGAACATCAGAAAAAGATCATTTCCCGACAGATATTTTTTTAGTGAATTGATCCCCCGCGACACCAGTTGCCTGGCCGAATCGTAGGTAACGGACATGATCTCACAAATCTCCCCGTAATCATATCCCAATGTATATTTGTAATAGATCACTTCCCGTTGTTGTGTATTCAATTCCTGTAGCCCTTGTCTGATAAGCTTTAATCGCTTTGATTCTTCCTCGTCAGTGATCAGTTCCTCCTCCACAGAAAATACAATCTGAGGCTCCTGCTTGAAATCGCTGTTAAGTCTGACGAGCTTTCTTTGGCTTTCCAATCCCCGTAAAAGCTTTCTGCGGAAGGATTTCAGGAGATATAAACGAATATTATCCGTTTCACCAAGATTTTTCCTGGATTTGATCAGTTCATAAAACAGGTCCTGGATCATGTCCAGAATTAAGTCCTCATTCCTTGTGAACTTTTTGCCATAACAAAATAGGAAATCAATGTTCTGATGATAGATATATGACAAGGCATATTCCGCATTGTTTTTAAATTCACTCCATATCTGTCTGTCTTCTTTCATCTGACCGGGCTTACTTTCAGAAGCATGACCCCATGAAACGGTACAGGTGTTTCAAAGCTGTTTTGAAAGATCCCCAGGTCCTTTTGCCGCCACACATCCCTTACTTTGAATTTCCCGTCCATATTGACTTCCGATGCGCTGAAACTGATCATCTTCGGGGCCGGCCGGTTATCCCAAACAAATTGATCAGCCGGGTCCTGTGACCGTTCCACATCCGACATCCCATCGGCATCCCCGTCCACCAGATCCAGGTTTTGTGTATTGGCATCGCCTGACACATAAAACAGACCTACGGCCTTTGATCCGTCTCCCAGTTCTTTGACCATCACCAGTTCTTCTTTATTCTTTCTTATGATTTGTGCCTGTCGTCCCAATACGTCCTGGTCGATATCGATGACTTCGTGGTTGCACAGAACATTTAAGGTGAAAGGGTCAAGCCGGCTCATATCTCCGCTATAGATCAACGGTGCAGCCATCAGCGACCACATCGACATATAGGCATACTGTTCATTGGGTGTCAGATCTGTCTTTTCATATTCTTCCGCCTTCAGGGCATTCCTGATCCATCCGATCAGAATATAGTCCGGGTCATTCCATCCTCCCGGACCGGCATATTCCCAGTGCTCCGAATTGGCCAGTCCGATATAATAGAAAGGAGGCATCGATGAGCCGGCAAAGATCCCCAGGTCCCCGGTGGTCCGCCAGCAGTGCCCTGTCGCCCGACCCCATTCCCAGACATCGGCCATTCCATACTGGCACAGGTTATGCACAATATCCCGGTTCGCCTTTTGCAATTCGCTCCACATCAACAAGTAAGGCTTCATATACGCTTCCCTGCTCCGCTCCTTTTCTACCCGCCCGTAACTGCACCAGTCGTACTTCAGAAAATCAAAACCCCACCCCGCGAAGGTCCGGAGATCCTGTGCCTCATGCCCGTAACTGCCCGCATATCCGGCACAGGTTTTTGGTCCCGGCGACGTATAGATCCCCGCTTTCAATCCTTTCTGATGAATATAATCAGTCAGCTCCTTCATATCCGGAAAGCGCTTGTTGCTCCTGATCTCTCCGTTCTTCTCCCGCATGGCTCCTCCTATAACCGGATCGTCCGAATTATCTTTGATCGCCCAGCAATCATCGATA
>CAZOYZ010000359.1:0-5883 GCA_964584045.1 uncultured Prolixibacteraceae bacterium
CGACGTTGTGACTGAAGTTTGTCAGCTTCTAAAGAACACCTGCAACATCCGGGAATTAGTTGGCCATGACGACATCTCCCCCACCCGCAAACGTGACCCCGGCCCCGCCTTCCCCAAGCAGGAACTAAAATTCCGGACAGGGTTGCTATAAAAGGATGTCAACTAAACAGAGGCAGACAACAATTATTTTTAAATTTGAAAAAAAAAGGTTCATTTCATTTATCGTCATGGGGTTTGTCGATATTATCGGCGTAGCTACCGGCTATGTCAAACAGGACTTTGCCTTAACCGATTTCATTGCCCAGTTTCTACCGATGATGGTATTGCTTTGGTTCTTCGTTTTGTCAGTTCCTGCCGGTGTTTTGCAGGATAAATTCGGAAAGCGGAACATGCTTAATATCGGGATGATCATTCAAGCTGCCGGGCTCGGTTTGCCGTTCATATATTATTCATTCCCGATGATGTTTGCTTCGTTCATTCTTTTGGGGATCGGCAACACGGTCATTCAGGTTTCGGCTAATCCGCTTTTGCAGGATGTAACCCCGTCTGACAAACTGGCCAGTTTCATGAGTACGTCGCAGTTTGTGAAATCTGTCATTTCATTTTCCGGACCAATCATTGCCACATTCATGGCCTCGCATCTGGGTAACTGGAGACTGGTTTTTGCTATTTACGGAATCACTTCGTTGCTGGCGACATTCTGGCTATCGATGACACCCATTCAGGAATCGGAACCCGACCGCAAACCGGCTTCTTTTTCTTCCTGTTTCAGCCTGTTGAAAAATCGTTTTGTTGCTTTAATGGCCTTGTCAATTTTCCTGATTGTAGGTACCGAAGTATCGGTCAATACCAATATTTCCAGCATTTTGATTTCGAAATTCAGTGTGCCGCTCGAAACGGCGGCACTGGGCATCAGTTTCTTTTTTGCAGGTGAAACCATTTCCCGTTTTCTGGGTGCAATTATACTGAACGCAATTAAGCCAAGACTGTTTCTGCTCATCATTGTACTGCTGGCTTTGCTCGGTGTATCGGGCCTGCTTCTGGCACCCACAAACGCACTTGCCTTTGCAGCAGTATTTATCATCGGGTTAGGCGCCGGAAGTATGTTCCCGATTATTTTCTCACTCGCCCTGGAAAAAATGCCGGAACGTGCCAACGAAATTTCAGGATTGCTCATTATGGCTGTTTCGGGCGGTGCAGTAATTCCGTTGGTTATGGGACTGGTGAGTACTTTGGCCGGACCGGTTGCCAGTATTTCAGTAGTTGGAGGATGTATGCTTTACATTCTTTGGGTTTCTTTTTATGCAAAAACATAGTGGGGAATAGAAATAAATTGTTTTGCTGTGGAAACCAACACACCGGAACATATAACAGAAAAACTAAGAATCAATTTACAACAGTTTGAGAGTAACGAAAACAGGAATATCATTGAATTAGAACGGGCTGTGGGGATCTGTTCTTCGGCGCTTTTGGAACTGCGTGGGTATGTTGACCGGTATGACTTTAAAACCAGGGAAGATGAAATCCGTTTTTTTAAAGTCACCAAACCTGGTGTGCTTGGAGAATACCTTTATTATTCGAAGATCCTGCAACTGGAGTCAAAGTCCCCGGACTTAGCAGACCGTAAAAGACATTTGAAAAAAATGATTGAAGAAGCAAGACAATATTACTGTGACTTCCCTGAGTTTTACCAGTATTACCGCAGTGGCTCAGACCACCTCGACGATAAATACTTTGTCCGAACCCAGATCAGTTGCTACCTGAACTGTGACCGTTTTATTGTAGACCCATGTTTTTCGACAAGCCACGATTACACGCTGGCAGCCATGAAAGCCTTTGAACAAATTACGGAATACTGCAAAACGGAATTAAAGCAATTAAAATCAGGACAGCCATTCATTTCAAAAGACGGATCGGTTTCGATAAGGTCTGCCCATAAATGGACCGGGTCACTGCGGTCATTGCTTGAGATGATCTATGGCGTTCATAACTGTTTTTATTCTTGTACCGAAAAATCGTCAATTTATAAACACCACAGGAGTATTAATACAGCGCCCGCGTACAGCGTGGGCTGCGTATGTCCTGTGGTGTGGGTGTTTGACGATACCTTGGGTACGGGTATACGTCAGTTTCCACGCTCTTTTTTTAATAGGCCTTACGTGTGAATGAATCGACTCTTTTTCCCATGAAAAAATACCTGACCCGGAAAAACACCAAAAACGCTGGCCTGATCAGTGCCTTTACCCGCTGCCCTTTTGGTGACGCGGCAGAGGATTGCCCTTTTATGCCTTATTATAAGCTTCATCATCCGGCAGAACAAATCAGGCTGATGAATGCGCTTTCTGATGAGGAGCTTCAGCAATTACGTTCTCATCACCAGTCATGCATTGTTTTAAGACAAGCCCGGTTGATTGTTGACAGGCAAAAGTCTGGAGGTAAACAGAATTGATCAGATATGCTCTCATTTCTGCGTCCATTGAATTTCTGCTTTCCCTGATTTTTACACACTTTTTTTTCTCTGAAAGATCTAATCAAAGAAAAGAATCGCCCAACTGGGGTAGAGGTGTGGTATTTACAAGTTTTGGGCTTCTGACCTTTGCGCTGACAGTAAGTCGGTTTTTGATACTGAAAAATCATAAACCGGGCAACTGGAAATAGAAAATGTCAGCGTCTATGTTCGGAATCGATCAAATTTTAAAAGCGATGAAAACAAATAACCGACTTCTTTTTAAAGCAACCGTTTTCCTGGCTGCCACCTTCTTCTTTGCTGTTGGCGCATTCGCGCTCACCTCCTCCGGGATTGACAAGACCGTAGCCGACCTGAGCTCTTTCGTGGATACTGCCTTCAACCTGATCATTGCCATCGGTTCCCTGATCGGGCTGATCGGCAGCGAGGCCGAATAATTCAGGATCGTACCATTTGTCAAAGCTGCCGCCACAATGGCGCAGATGTTGAAAGTCTTTTTACCTTTGGCTTTGCCCGTGGAAGCGTAAATAACTTACACCTCATCTCAAACTTTTATACCAATAGAAAAACGCTTCTGGATTGGTCTTTTTTTGCTTATTCAGTTTATTGTAGTTTGGGTTTTTCTGTTGCCAGTAGCAACGCAGTTCCTCCTTTAAAAACAAACTCCAGATTATTCAACTTCAACTGTTCCAGGACGGTCAAAGCATAAATTACCTTTTCAATTAGCTTCGGATCAATGCGTTTCCCTAACCTGCCTCTCAGGTCAGTAATCCATTCTATTATATGTGATTTCTTATCTATCATAGGACATATAATATCGGCATAATTAATCTTTTTTTGCCAAACTTATACTAATAAGTTTCTCTATTTCTTTTTCCCTGTTTCTTCTGAGGGCATAACGTTTCATTTTCAACTCATTTATTGCAAACCTCTCTGTGGCTGTCCTCACTATAAATTCCGTTTCGTTTTGCTGGGCAGAAAAAAGGTTCATGTCGATCAACATATCTACCAGAAGTTTTTCCAAAGTCGGAATAACTGTCCTTTGTAATTCCATTAAAGGAGCCTCCGAAACTAAGTTTTTTACAATAATTACCTCATCCAGGTTATGGATATACCTGATAAATATTGCCTCATTCGGATTCAGGAAGACATTTTTGAACGTTTCGCTGAGAAGCCCAAAGACAGGTTCAGATGCATCTTTTTCCACTTCGATTACCAGATAATGTTTAAATGGCTGATGCAGCATCAAATCGTTAAGCCAGATACTGTCCCACACACAAAAAGTTATATACGGAAATTCCCGTTTTATTTTGTTGTATATCCTTTTTAAAGAGGTCGAAACTTGGGGAGAGAATAGTGATATGCTTCCTAACTCATAGACCCCTTTGGATGGAGCGCTGATCTTTCCTTCCTTTTTCAATTTTGACAAATACATATTAATCGTATTATCGGACCAATGAGGAAAATCTTCCTTTATCGATAAGACAAGCTTCTGTTTGGAAAGCCTTTCACTTTCCTGAAAATACCGTTTAATACACTGCTCAAATGTTTCAGTCAAAACCGTTTTTATTGTAAATGTAATACTAATCTCTATAAGTCTGGCAGAAACAACAGAATTCTGCCAAACTTATATTAATACCTTCTATCACTAAAGAGCTAAAAGATGCTGTTAGGTAAAGGCCTAAATTCAGGACTCCTTACCTGTCGCAAACTGGAGGTGCGGTAGTATTGAAGAATCATTTTCAGGTTTGTACCCGGGAAAATGGTTTCGGTTGGTTTAATAGGGTAAGCCAATTGAGCAACTGCGTGATTAAACCTTGGAGCAGATAAGGGGGACTCTACAGTGATTGATCCCAGATTATTTTGGCAATATTTTGAAATCAAAAAATAGCCAGTATGATAATTTACTGGCAATATTTTGAAATATCTCATTGCTAATATTTTTTGTTACTTATCAATGATTTTATGGCTTAACTCAATTAAATATCCAACCCAAGAAAAAAATCGCCCAACTGGGGTACAGGTGTGGTATTTTTAATTTTCGGGCTTCTGACATTTGCGCTGACAGTAAGCCGGTTTTCGAAACTGGGAAATCATAAACCGGGCAATTGAATTAAAAAATTTGTGGGAACGTTATTGATATCCTAATACTTATTTCTTTTTTGTATATTTGGGTATGACCGGAAAGAAAAAAATATTATTGAAAATCAAACAGATCGTTCATAGAACCGTTCCTAATGCAACGGTTATTTTGTTCGGTTCTGTTGCCCGTGGGGATGACAAAAAGAATTCTGATATCGATATCCTTATACTTGTTGATCAGGATCAGATTTCTTATGCGGATGAAAAGAGGATTAAATACCCTCTTTACGATCTGGAATTTGAAACCGGCAAAATAATCAGTCCCATTGTTTTTTCCCGGAAAGATTGGGAGACCCGCCATCACATAACACCTTTTTATCACCATGTTAAACGTGAAGGGGTTTTATTATGACGGGCGACATGGACGATTTAATCAATTATCGTATTAGCAGGGCCTTTGAAACTTTAAAGGAAGCAGAAAAGATGATTGAAAATGAATTTTGGAATGCTTCAATTAACAGGATTTATTATGCCTGCTTTTATGCAGTGAACGGATTACTGTTAAAAAAAGGGGTTGACTCATCCACACATAAAGGAACTCGTCAGATGTTTGGTTTCCATTATGTGCAAAAAGGGTTAATTTCCAAGGAACTGGCCCGTTTTTTCTCCGACTTGTATGACCGAAGACAAACAGGTGATTATGATGATTTTGTCAGGTATGACAAAGAGATATCTTTGAAGTTATTATCGTTAGGAAAAGAATTTGTTTTTGAGATTGAGAAATTGATAAAACAAAATTAGTCTCATACAAAATTCAATATCTCCCAGTGACAGCGGGTACCGCCAACCCTTCTGATGACGCCTTTGGCTTTCAATGCATCAAAATGAGATTGAGCTGTAGATTGATTGCTTTGCTACTAAACATTTCGACCAAGTCAGCCCTGGTGATCGTATTGTTCTTTCTAATAATCTCCGGAAGCCCGGGGCATTTTCTATGTCATCCATTTAAATTACCCTCAAAGTGAAATATAAACAAATGTAGGCAATAATTATTTTTTAAATTTGCAAAAAAAGGTTCATTTACATTAGTCGCTTTTCGTTTTCACCAGATGTTTCGCCTTTGGCGGATGTTGCTCACGCTCGGCATAGCTCAAACAAGTCTGGCTTTGCCCTCGCTTAATCAAAACGTTCTTCCTTTATGGGTTATTTTATATTACTTAAGCTGGAAAGCTAACTGTTTGTCGTTATTACTTCCTAATGTTCAATGTTTTATAAAAATAAAATATAGAAAAAGGCAATAAGTAAATGCAGGATAATTTTAAGATCAATGAGAT
>CAZOYZ010000360.1:0-1160 GCA_964584045.1 uncultured Prolixibacteraceae bacterium
ATAGACCTAGGCCATAGCATATACTCTGCATGTCTAAAGGTCGGTACGCTTTCAGTCCATAGATTACCTTGACCGCCTAAAACAAAAGCGGGGTCAATTTTATCTGGTAAGGGCTCAAAGGAATATACAGTTTTTAGCCTGAGCATTCCGTAAGTTGGTGGTTCTATGGAAGGATCTCCTTGATAAAGATCAAGATAGGCATGACTAAATGGACTCATTACAACCTTGTGCCCTTCCTGAGATGCAGTTATTCCTCCTTGCATACCTCTCCAGCTCATTACCGCAGCATTTGGAGCCAACCCACCTTCCATTATTTCATCCCAGCCAATTATTTTTTTACCTTTTGACTGCACAATTTTTTCCACCCGTTTAATAAAATAACTCTGAAGCTCTAAAACATTTTTAATTCCTCGTTCTTTCATGAAAATTTGCGTAGCAGAGTCATTCTCCCAAAAACCCTTGTAACACTCATCACCGCCAATATGAATATATTCAAATGGAAATAATTCTGCTACCTCTGTAAAAACTTTATCCAGAAAAAGATAAGTTACATCCTGTATAGGAGACAAGGCATTATCTTCAACACCATAAAAACGACTTCCCGGATTAACTTTATATTTCCTTTTGGTCGTAGATAACCATGGGTAAGCTGCTATTGCAGCTAAACTATGTCCAGGAATATTGATTTCCGGCAATATCTGAATATATCGAGCGGAAGCATATGTGATCAAATCATGAATCTGTTGTTGTGTATAAAAACCACCCATTGTTGCTAACTCATTGTCTTCTGCTGGTTTTCTATCCCACCACAAGCCAAATCTGGGAACTCTCCATGCTCCTGTTTGTGTCAGTTCAGGGAGGCTTTTTATCTCGAGCCTCCATCCCTGATCATCCGTGAGGTGCAAATGCAAAATATTAAACTTATATTCAGCCATTTGATCAATAAGTCTCTTGACATCTTCAACAGAAAAAAAATGTCGACTCACATCTAACATTATACCACGCCATCCAAAACGTGGTTCGTCATTGATAACCATTGAAGTCAATTTCTCATTTTCATTATGATTGATAATTTGAATGAGAGTTTGAATACCATAAAAGAGTCCTTCATTCGATCCTGCAACGATATGAATCTTTTTCGGTGAAATTGAGAGACTATA
>CAZOYZ010000360.1:1170-5860 GCA_964584045.1 uncultured Prolixibacteraceae bacterium
GATTACCTTTCCAGGAACTTGATTCCAGTTGAAGATGAATTAAGTTCACGCCATGCTTTTTCCCCCTTATCATGGGGGATGCTAGATTTAATCCGAAACGAGATTGAATCATGCTATGCAAGTATTCCGATAGAGATTCAATTTCCGGATGATTATAAGTTAATACCGTTTTATTGTTGAAATGAAATTCACCTTTCAGTTGTTTATATTCCAATGGTTCAGGTATGACTGAAATATTTTGGGATTTAACTGGAGATGTCAAATTACAAATCAACAAGATTATCATAAAGGTTGGACAAAATTGAATCGTTTGTCCAACCATTATTGCTACTTTCTTCATAAAAACATTGTAAACTTTAGTTCTATAAAAAATCACCAATAGTCTGATCTTTGGAACAAGTTACAAATTCAATAGATACCAGTTAAAGTCAATTCCATAATGTGCGTATATGGTGTTTCTTTCTTCCATACTTCTAGTACATTAAATCTAATATATCTAACATTTGGAATATCTTCTGGAAACTCATATTTTTCACCTGCTGATGCATATGCGATATCTTCATTTGTGATATCATTTCCAGCAGAAGGCTTAATTGAAGTTCCTGTCAATAGTTTAGTCCAATCAGTAAATGACCCATCTGATGCAGGATTATTACTTCCCCATATCTCAAACTTTTTCATATTTCCTTTTTGAAAGACTTGATCTCTATCCAATCTCTGCCAAATTATAATACTCTTCAAACTGGCATCCGTTCCAAGATCAATAGTGAATGTAAGGGGAAATCCAACGTCAGGAGTATGAAAGCCCGTACCTAAATTATTATCCCACAGGTTCGGCATAACCCAACCCCATGCGCTTGTAACATCACTGGGTAAATATACTGCCTTAAATTTCGATTTATCAAGTTCAGCGTATACTATCTTTGGTGTGTAAAAAGTATAATCTGTGTAAAATCTATCAATTGCATTAGGTGCTGGTGAATAAATAGTTCTATATTTTATAAGAGTATTTACTTTATAATCTTTCAGTGTGATGAATAAATCTGTGGGAGAAAAGGTCTCTGTAACTTCTATCCCCAACGTATTTGTGTAGATAACTTCAACGCCTAATTCGTTGGTATTCAATGGAGCATACCATGTTATTTCTGTTGTGTTAGAATTAACAAAAGTTTTTGCATCCTGTATCCCTCTATTCAATAAAGTTTTTTCGTAATTACTCCCATAAACCGCGCCAGAAAAAAGAGATTTTATTGATTTGTTATTGTCTAAATCATAAGATACAATTGAAAATTCATAGTCAGATTCTTCAATATCTTCAATAATTGTAGTTATCGTATCAGGAATATGGGTAGATGGCGTATTAACCCACAAGGAATCTTTGCCATTATTCCATGATATCAGATATTTATTAATTCTTAAATCATTTTTAATCCATTGAAGTTGAATTCTATTTTTACCTGGAAAAGTTACGATCGTATCAACTTTTGAAGTATAAACAATTTCACCGTTCGGTATATATTGTTTATAATCATCATAATCCGTACAGCTATAATTATTGAACAGCAATAGGACTGTTAAAAAAGTCATTATCGTTAAAAATAACCTTCTATTATTTTTCATATTCTAAAAAAATTATTTATTCTACTTCAGCACCCCAGAAATCGACTCCCATGACATAAAAATGATCGATGTGACCGAAGGTTTCGAGTACTTTCATCCTTATATATTTAACAGATTCTGCATCACTTGGAAAAACAAATTCTTCGCCTTTTGTTATCAAATCCATATCTTCTTGTGAATTCTGGCCCATCGGTAAGCCAGAAGGCTTGATTGATTCTCCTTCTAAAAGGAGAGTCCAGTTATTCCATCCACCATCCGGATCAGGATTGTTACTACCCCAAATTTCAAACTTTTTAATATTTCTGTCACTAAAAGAATAGTATTGCCCTCTTTGATAATATTTGAATCTGCTTAATTTTGCTTTTACTCCCAAACTAAATGTAAACCATTGAGGTAATCCACCCGGAGCAGTATGAAACCCTGGATGATCTATATTAATATTATGAAGAAGATCGCCATCCCAGAGATTATACATATACCATCCCCATGCTGCGTTCTGATCTGTAGGGAGATGATATTCAAAAAATTTAGACTTATCCAATTGTTTTTCAAATATAGGAGTTAATTCTTTAGTGAGTGTATCAGACACATGATCCCAACGATCCTTGACATACACTCCGAATTTCATTAATTTTGGATTAAATCCTCTTACAGAGAATATTCCTTCCGATCTGTTTGTATAATGAGTATCTACATCTTTCCAAAAACCAGTACTATCTGTCACAATGATCGATATTGCAATATCTGCCTTTGTTTGGTTCGTATATTTGACAGTTACCCCACCAAAATTCTCGAACATATCAACAGAAGTAAAAATCGTTTTATATGGTGGTTCCAAAGGATGAACAAAGACTGAAACGGGAGAAGAACGTTTATCACTTCGATTTACGGAATAAAGTTTTACCTCATATTCCGACGCATCGGGAAATCCTTGTAATGTTAGAGAATCTTTATAATAGGATGCTTTGTCCTGTATCACTCTGTCATTGATAATGCATTCGGCAACAACATATAAAAGATTCTTATCATTAGGAAGTTCATACTTCAATTTAACTGTTCCTGGTAAATTCTCAACAGTTATATTTTTCACTTGTTCGGATAATAAATCGTCACTAGTCAAAGGTTTGTTTGAAAAATCTTCACAGGAAACGAGCAAAGTGAATACAATAAAAAGAAACAGAATAAAATTGTATGTTTTCATATCTGACAAAATAATTTGTTTGGAAAATAATTACCAATTGGGATTTTGAATTAAGTTTTTATTAACCAAAATATTATCCTCTTTTATCGGCCATAAATAATCTCTCTTTGAGAATTTTTTTATATAAAGCGTCTTCACTCTATAATAAAGATCTTCATTATACTGATCAATATCCCATCCTTGTATAGGTTCATTGTTAAATTCTTCAATAGCCTTCTTCCATCTTCTAACGTCCCAAAAACGTTGACCTTCATTTGCCAATTCTATTAATCTTTCTCGATGAATAATATCTCTCAACCCTTCTTTCGTTAAGTATTTTCCAGGGTTTTTAGAATAAGTATCCCAAGATTCCTGCACAGAACTTAATCCAGCTCTTTCACGGACTTTGTTTAAATATAAAAAGACATCTTCTGTAGGTCCATAATATTCGTTCGCAGCTTCGGCATAGAGTAGATATATATCAGCTAAACGTATAATTGGCCAAGGATAAGGTATTACGGTGTATGCACCTCCATCGCCAGCTTCAATTATATTTCTGTAATTAACCAGTTTTTTGGGAAAGTATCCGGTCATAGAGTATAAGTTACCTGATTTCCCCGCAATTTGCCCCAATTTGGCTTTTATCTGCCACTGATCATTTTCATTGTATTTTCCTTGTCCATACCATAATCCCCCATCAAATCCAAGATTTGCATAAAACCGGTTTTCTCTGTCAAAGTGAAGATAAGCAGTTTTATATCCCACAATTAAATTGTTTGCTTGATCATTTGTTACTTCTTTAATGGAGTAACGATTGTTGTAATTCCAAGTTTTATCTTCTTCGATAGGAACCCCATTTTTTGTGTAAAATAATTCTGCAATTTTAAGAGTTGGAGCCAGCATACGTCTTACTCCAAGATTGTTTGGACGCGAAGGGTCGAGAAGGGGAGTCGCTAATTGTTGAATATAAACACTTGGACTATTGGTGTCAGCCCATATCACCTCGCTATTCCATTCCTCCGTCACGCTTTCTCTAATACTCATATTCACAATTGTATTTTGAGATAAGTCACTTCTTTGAGGAACAAAATAGTGTAATTTATATTCAGCCTCATGAGCTACCTCTATCGCCTCTTTGGCGGCTTGAGCTGCCAAAAGCCACTTTTCTTTATCATAACTTGTATTAAATAATAATTCACCATCTTTATTAACGAAGTCATTATAATCTGTATTTCCATTGAAAAGAGGACTGGCTGCGTCAATTAATACTTTTGCTTTAAAGCTCAAAGCAATTGTTTTTGTTATTCTACCCAATTCTGATGCTTCACTTTCAATCTTTGTCGGCAATTTATCAATAGATTCATCAAGTAATGTAACAATGTATGAAAAAACAGAATCTACAGGTTCTCTTTAAACAAGTACTTCTTGAACGCTAGCTGATATAGGCAGGTTTTCTTTTATAATTGGTATGGGACCATACATTCGCAATAACCAATAATGATAGAATGCCTTCAAAAATTTCACTTCTGCAGCCCATCTGTCTTTCTCAAAATCGTACATCCCTTGCACATCGTTGATATTTTCTAAGAAAATATTACAATCACGCAATGCACGAAATGTCTGGGTCCCTCCATTTGTACCGTCCCAATAATTTAAACTCGGGTCCACCACATTTTGATTTCCCATTGCAATTGTTTCCCACACTCCATTGTAAAAAAACATGGAAGCTTGAGGATATGGGAACCAATATTCATCACCAATCGTAAATGCCATTTGATTTACATTATCAAAATTAGGCATATAAGAATAACAGGTAAATAGGAATTTTTCTGCCGTAGTCCTACTTGTAAAAGCGTTATCAATTGTTGCAATATCGTCGGGAATAACATC
>CAZOYZ010000361.1:0-1374 GCA_964584045.1 uncultured Prolixibacteraceae bacterium
TGAATTATTGCTGTTCGCGAATAATGGTTTGTGCCCTGTTGGGTCCCACGGAAGCAATGGTGACCGGCAGTCCGGTCTCGTTTTCGATGAAAGAGAGGTAATGATTGAACTCTTCCGGGAATTCATTTTCGTGGGTGAGTTTGGTCAGGTCACATTTCCACCCGGGTAATTCCACATAGACCGGTTTGACACTGTCATTCAGTTCGAAGGGGAATTTTTCAATGATCTCACCATTCATTTCATATCCCACGCACACGTTGATGGTCTCGAAGTCGTCGAGTACATCTGCTTTCATCATGAATAATTCAGTGACACCGTCGATCATGATGGAATATTTCAGAGCCACCAGGTCGAGCCAGCCGCAACGGCGGGGACGTCCTGTGGTGGAACCGTATTCATTGCCCGCATCGCGCAACTTCTGTCCGGTCTCGTCTGACAATTCTGTCGGGAAAGGTCCCATTCCTACCCGGGTGCAGTATGCTTTAAAAACACCGTATACGCGCCCGATCTTATGAGGGGCTACTCCCAGTCCGGTACAGGCGCCGGCGCAGATCGTACTGGATGAGGTCACATACGGATAAGAGCCGAAATCGATGTCCAGCAGGGTTCCCTGCGCCCCTTCAGCGAGGATCGATTTATCGTCGTTGAGCAGGTCGTTGATCTGGTGTTCACTGTCGACCAGATGAAATGATTTCAGCACTTCAATACTTTCCATCCATTCTTTTTCCCATTGCACCAGGATCTGCTGATAATCGAAATGGAAGAATTTTTCCAAAAGTTCTTTATGAGCATGAACCCGGGCGCTGTATTTTTCTTCAAAATGATCGAGCAGGTCACCCACACGGAGGCCATCCCTCCCGATCTTATCTTTATAAGTGGGGCCGATCCCCTTTAAGGTAGACCCGATCTTCGTTTCGCCCTTCGCGGTTTCGGACGCAGCATCCAGGAGCCGGTGAGTGGGCAGGATGAGATGGGCTTTCTTGGATATATACAGGTTTTTGCGGAGGTCAATCCCGTATTTTTTGATGCTTTCAATCTCCGATCTAAAGATAACCGGATCCAACACCACGCCATTCCCGATGATGTTTATTTTATTTTCGTGAAAAATGCCGGAAGGAATTGTGTGCAATACATGTTTGAAATCGTCAATTTCAAGTGTGTGCCCGGCATTCGGGCCGCCCTGGAACCGGGTGACCGCATCATATCCGGGCGTTAAAACATCAACAATTTTCCCTTTTCCTTCATCTCCCCACTGGAGGCCTAAGATAACATCTACTTTCATGCTTTTTATTCTTGTGTCTTGATTTGATACTTCTGATGAATAAGCACAATAAACCGTGAAAATCAGGCCTTTCTTCAGCCTCATTTTCACGG
>CAZOYZ010000361.1:1474-4260 GCA_964584045.1 uncultured Prolixibacteraceae bacterium
AACTGATGCTTGACAACCAGCTTACACTCCAGCAAAAGATCGATGGTGTTGTAAAGGGTTGCCCTGCTGACCCGGTAGTTTTTATTTTTCATGGAGATATACAGCGACTCAATGTCAAAATGACCTTCACGCGTATATATTTCATCCAAAATAGCAAAACGTTCAGGCGTTTTGCGGTGCGCGTTTTTTTCCAGGTATTCTGTGAACATGTTCTTCACAGTTTCCTTTGTTTTAGGGCTATTCATATTTAAACCAGCTTTGTATAATTTACAAAAGTATGAAATTTTTATCACAGTTTAGTCTAAATAAAAATTAATCTCCGATTTTTTCAATGCGTTCGATGTTTTCAATCCCTTTGATTTTCATGAGCCGGGCAATCAGGTTATTTAAATCTTCCACATTGTGAATATAGATAAACAGATCTCCCTCAAAAATTCCGTCATGGGTGTCGAACATGACGGTACGCATGTTGATATTACTGAGTTTGGAGATGATATTGGTTACTTCATTGACGATCCCGATGCGGTCGAAGCCGCTAAGTTTAAGGCGGCTGAGGTAAGAACGTTTTTTGAATTTAGTCCATTCGGCGGTAATGATACGGTCGCCTTGTTGTGACATGAGCTTATTGGCCTGGGTGCAGTTTCTTTTATGAATGATCACGTGATTGTTGGAAGCGATATACCCCAGCACGTCGTCTCCCGGGATAGGTTGGCAACACTGGGCCAGTGAGTAGTTTGAGTCTTCGGGGTTTTCGGTGAGGATGAAGGTGTTTTTTTTGTCTATTTTTCGCTCCGGAAGTTCAAGTTCAAAGTCGTTTGTTTCTTCTTTTTTCCGGTTGAAAGAGAGTTTCCAGTATTTTGCCAGCTTGTTCTGCCGGCGGGATTTCAGGATTTGTTCGAGGTCTTCAAAATCGATGAATCCCATTCCCACGTGTGCATACAGTTGGTCTTTATTGGAGAGGTTATAATAAGATGCCAGCTTTTTAAGGGTATCGGACGAAGGTTTGATGTTGTATTGCCTTAATTTATCTTCGATGATCTCCCGGCCTTCCTCGAGGTGTTTTTTCTTGTCCAGTTTAAAAGCTTGTTTTAGTTTTGTTTTGGCTTTTGCCGTAATGATGAACTTAAGCCATGCGATATCAGGCCGTTGGGTCTTGGAAGTAAGGACTTCCACCTGATCGCCGCTTTCCAGGACATGGCTGACCGGGACCAGCCTGTGGTTTATTTTTGCCCCGATGCAATGGTTTCCCACATCCGTGTGGATCTCGTAGGCAAAATCGATGATCGTCGCTCCTTTGGGCATGGTGACCATCTTGCCTTTTGGTGTGAACACCACGATTTCTGACGAATAAAGGTTCATTTTGAATTCATCCAGAAATTCCAGTGCATCCGATTCGGGATTTTGGAGCATTTCCCGGATCTTTTCAAGCCACTTATCCAGTTCAGACTCGGTAGCCTGGATGCCCTTGTACTTGTAATGTGCGGCAAAGCCCCGTTCGGCAATCGCGTCCATTCGTTCTGTGCGGATTTGTACTTCCACCCATTTCCCCTGAGGTCCCATTACCGTAACATGGAGGGCTTCGTAGCCATTGGCCTTGGGCATGGTGATCCAGTCGCGTATCCGGTCAGGCTTTGGCTTGTAGATGTCGGTGATCAGCGAAAGAATGTCAAAGCATTGTCTTTTTTCTGAGACAAGCTCATTGGGTTTAAAGACGATCCGGATAGCCAGCAGGTCGTAGATTTCGTCGAACGAAACCCCTTTATTCTGCATTTTTTCCCAGATTGAATAAATGGATTTGAGGCGTCCTGAGATGTTGAACTCGATTTTTTCTTCGGTCAGCTGTTTTTTGATCGGCTCAATAAATTCATCGACAAGGTAATCGCGCCGTTCCTTTTGGTTGTGCAGCCTGAACTTGATCAGGTTGTAGGTTTCGGGCTGGCGGTGTTTCAGGCTTAAGTCTTCGAGTTCCGTTTTGATGGTATACAAACCCAGCCGGTGGGCAAGGGGTGCAAATATATAAAGTGTTTCGGCGGCAATTTTCAGTTGTTTGGAAGGGGGCATGCTGTCGAGGGTCCGCATATTATGAAGCCGGTCTGACAGTTTGATAAGGATCACCCGCACATCGTCCGAAAGGGTCATCAGCATTTTACGGAAGTTGGTGGCTTGTTTTGAATCCTGCTGAGAGGTAATTTCATCCGACAACTTGGTCAGTCCATCTACCACTTTCGCTACCTTGGGGCCAAAAAGATTGGAAATATCTTCAAGCATATAATCCGTATCCTCCACCACGTCATGTAAAATAGCGGCAAGAATAGAGGTTACTCCAAGACCAATTTCCCCCGAAACAATGATCGCGACTGCCAGAGGATGAATAATGTAAGGTTCGCCCGATTTTCTCTTCACGCCCGCGTGGGCCTGATTCGCAAATTCGAAGGCCTTCCTGATCCGTTCCCGGTCCTCCTCAGAAAACCGCTGACCGAACGAACGTACCAGATCGTTGTAATAATCTTCAATTAGCCGTTGATCTGCTTTAGTCAGTAATTTATTAATTCCTTCCTCCATGAGCATTAGCCTTCCCGGACATTCCGACTGGTAAATATAGTCTATTTCATAAACAGTATCGTACGGAATCGTCTTAATGAAAAGTAAAATTTACCCTTCATTTACATTAGTCGTTTTATACGCTCGGCAAAGCCTCGAACTCCGTTTGGCCTTTGCTCTCGCTTAAATAAAACGTTCATTTACATTAGTCGTTTTATACGCTCGGCAAAGCCTCGAACTCCGTT
>CAZOYZ010000361.1:4360-5852 GCA_964584045.1 uncultured Prolixibacteraceae bacterium
ACGCGATACCGGGTATTTCCCGGGCAGAAGAAAAACATGAAGCCTCCGCCTCCGGCTCCGGAAATCTTCCCTCCTGTAGCTCCCGATTGGATAGCGGTATGATAGATTTCATCCAGCGCGGGATTGCTGATGCCGGGCGCCATTTGCTTTTTGAATTCCCAGCCCTGGTTCATAAGTTCTCCCAGTGTATTTAATTTGTTTTTCAGAAGGGCTTCTTTCATGAGTATCGCCATTTCTTTCGTTTTGTGCATCGCGTTCACCGACACGTCCAGGTTGTCTTTGATACTTTGCTGTTGTTTTGCGATAATGCTGGACGATAGCCGGCTTGTGCCTGTATAATACAGGATCAAATTGAAAGCCAGTTCCTTTAAGACTTCTTCCTTGATGCGAAGCGGATTCACAATGACTTTGTCTTCGGCAAAAAATTCCATGAAGTTCACACCTCCGAACGTGGCGGCGTACTGATCCTGCTTTCCTCCGGCGTAGTTCAGATCGATCCGTTCGATCTGGTAGGCGAGGCGTGCCAGGTCATATTCGCCCAGGGGCAAATGCAGCCATTCCATGAAAGCGCCGGTAACAGCCGTGACGAGCGTGGAAGAAGATCCCAGGCCGGAACCCGGGGGTGCGTCGACCGACGTAGTCAGTTCAAACGACAACGGTTTATGGGAATAATTGCGGACAATGCGGTTGTATATCCCTTTTAGCAGGTCATGCTTCCCGTTTAACTCAAGTTCATTTTCAGCACTGACTGTTTCTGATTCTTTCCGGTCGGCGGAATAAAAAGTGATCTTCCCATCCGCTTTGGGAATGATCGAGGCATAGGCGAACAGGTTGACCGTAGCGTTCAGTACCGCGCCCCCGTAGAGTTCTGAATAAGGTGAAACATCTGTTCCGCCGCCGGCCAGTCCGATCCTGAGCGGAGCCATACTTCTGATGATCATGATCTGTCAGTTTGATTAAATACCTGTTCTACAGTGCTGACCATATTGCCCCAGGAAAATTTCTTTTTTTCTGCTGCAACATTTGCCTCAAATTCCGCTTGCCGTTTATTCCGGTAAAAATCGACCAGTGCCGCGGCAATGGCGTCTTCATGCGGCCTGACTACATATCCGACCCGCTGATCGGGGATTATTTCTGCCAGGCCTCCCACGTTTGTGACCAGCATCGGCTTATCAAAATGATACCCGATCTGGGTGACCCCGCTTTGAGTGGCATGCTTGTATGGTTGAACGACAATGTCAGCAGCACAAAAATACCTGTTTACCTGATGATCGGCAATAAATTTATCCATCAGGATGATTTTATTGCCAATCCCCAGATTTTTGATCAATTCCAGATAAGGTTTCGGGTTGGTATAGAATTCGCCGGCAACGATCAGTTTTACAGGCATTTGATCAAGCGCGGGGCTGGCCATGGCTTTCAACAGCATGTCAAGTCCTTTATAGTCGCGGATAAATCCGAAAAAGAGCATGTAACGCGGGCCGGTTTCCAG
>CAZOYZ010000362.1:0-3133 GCA_964584045.1 uncultured Prolixibacteraceae bacterium
TCATTTTTCCCATAATCGTAGATGGCCTGCAGGGGTTCCAGGGCTTTCCTTGTACCATACAGCGCGCCGTTGGGCAAGAGGTCGAAGCCATATAATTGCCAGATCAGTTTTGGCCACGACGAATTCAGCATCCACTGAATAATGCCGGTGGCTTCATACCGGTTCACCTGAAAGGCTTCAAACATGGGGCGAATAGATTCATAATTCAGAAGCTGCGCCTTCATGCAGTATTCTTCCAGCGAAGCCGGTTCGCCAAACCGCTGGTTCATCGCTGCATGATACCGCGACAGCGTCTGAAACTCATTTCGTCCGCAATGAAATTCCCATAGATCATTAACCGGCCAGATGGAATCGGCAGGAATCATTTTCCTGATCGACTCAATTGGAGGCACCTGCGCCCCCGGACCTGTTTCGGTGTTAAAGCCATAGGCTCCGCCGTAGAGCGTGTCGATGTACCAGTATACAGGTGGTACATATTCATAAGGCCCTTCCATTTTCATTCCCGACCAGCCGGAGATTGTACTTTCCCTCATATACGCTGAAGTGACCATTGGTCTTGTCGGATCTGCCTCCTTCAGTATGTCAATGTATTTTTGCTCGAGCTCCGGCAACGGGAGCATATCGCTTCCGGTCATCCACATAAAGATACTGGGATGGTTACGCAGCCATTTCACCATATCCTTCCATGATTGTGAAACCAGTTCGATTTCTTCTTCCGTCTGAATGCAGCCGTAAACCCCGTCACATTCGTTTTCCGCTTTGCCGCAATATACCGGCCATTCCCACTGGCAGCTCCATCCGGTCATAATGAGTACCCCTTCCCGGTCACAGATGTCGTACAGATCATGATTGTTCCCCCAGAATCCCTCCGGCCGGATAGCATTCAAATGCATGTGCTTCACGTATTCGATCTGGCGCTCCAGTCTGACCGAATCAGGCATCAAAAACAACTGATCCACCCAACCCCCTCCTTTGACCAGTATTTTTTTGCCATTGAGCTTATAACCGTTATGCTGCCGGCCGTATTTCAGATAGGTGTATGACGAGATATCGCGTATCCCGAATTTTGTACGCACAGCATCACTGATCTTGTTATCATGAACAAACTCTACTTTCAGATCGTAGAGTTCAGGCATCCCCAGATCATGCGTCCACCAGATCCGGGGGTTGCGAATTTTAAGCGCTGAGAATTCTTCCGGTGAAAATTTCACAAGCCGGGTCTCTCCTGGTTGAAGGAGCACAGCCTGCGTCAGGTCAATTCCCCCGGTGCGAATTGTCAGATCGCCCTTTACCGGAGTTGCCGCGTTATTCTGAACTTCACATGAGATCACCAGTTCGGCCTTTTTCAAGGAGACCGTGTCCAGCCGTGTCGCCACAAACGGGTACCTGAGCGACACATCACCGCTTCCGCGAAGACGAACTTCGCGCCAAATGCCCATGCCCCGGTCGGGAGCTTCCGGGTTCCAGTCAACGAATCCCACCGTGAAATCGCCTGCTTTCGGAGGAAATACCTCGACTGCCAACGTATTTCCGGCCTCCTTTTTAATCAGACGACTGACGTCGAACGAAAACTGCCGGAAAGGCCCCGCGAGCGTATCAGCCGAAGCAATTCGCTCACCGTTCAGCCAGATATTGGCGCGATAAATGATCCCGTCAAATTCCAGTTTAAATGCAGCAGCTTTTGAATTTTTCAATTCGAATACTTTCCTGTACCACCAGGAACTCTGAAATTGTTCCCGGTCTGCCTTTTCCAGATTCTTCCCCAAAAAAACATCCGGATAAAGGCCCTCGCTGACAAGACTGCCAAAAACGGTTGAAGGAACTCCGGCGCGGTGCCAGCCTTCCTTTTCGGCAGGAGAAGAACTTAACTCCTTTCCTCCTTCGGCAACCTTTTCAGATGATTGGATTTGCCAGCCCTCATTGAATACCACCACCGAATTCAGCTCTTCCTTTCCTGCGCTGCAGGCATATAAAAGGCAGAGTAAAACGGAAAACAAAAGGCATCTGTGTCTCATTTTTTCAGTTTAAGCAACTCAATGAATTTGTCAAAAAACGACGTGTTCTCGTAAATTCCCATGAAAGCCTCTGCGCCGGGTCCATAAGCAAACACGGGGACCATCACACCTGTGTGGCCTCCTGTGGTAAAGCGTCCTGTCACCTTTCCTGTTTTCATGTCGCCATTCACCAGGGTCAATCCGCCGGTTTCATGATCGGCCGTCACGACCACCAGGGTTTCACCGTCCTTTGCCGCAAACTCAAGCACCTTTCCAATAGTCTGATCCAGATCCAGCATTTCTTCCACAATGTAACTGACGTCATGATCATGTCCGCCGTCATCTATTTTTGATCCCTCTACCATTAAAAAAAATCCTTTCTTGTTCTGATCCAACACGTTCAATGCGACTTCGGTTGTTACGGCAAGTTGATCGCCCCGTTTGCTTACACGCTGTTCAGTGAACAAGCCGGCAATCTTCCCTGATTTAATCTTTGTTATTTGAGTGACGGTATCACAAAACTGATAACCTTTTTCTTTTAATTCCGATATCAGATTACGGCCGTCTTTCCGGTTTATAAAGGGCCCCCTGCCTGCTCCTATAAACACATCCAGACCGGATGATACGTATTCGGAAGCGATCTCTTCTGCCATATCCCTTGAAGGAACATGGGCCACGAAATCAGCGGGAGTTGCATCCAAAACGCTTGTCGTTACCACAACACCGGCAGCCAGTTGGTTCTTTTTAGCAATCTCGATCACCGATGGAACCGGATTCCCTTCCGGGTCAACACCAACAGACGAATTGTTTGCCTTGCGGCCCGTGGCGATGGCGGTTCCCCCCGCTCCCGAATCGGTTACATACCGGTTGGCCGACTGGGTCCTGGAGAACCCGATGTACCGGAAGTTATTCAGGTAAAGCTCGCCCCTGTTGGCGGTCATACCGGCAAAGACCTGGGCAACTCCCATTCCGTCACCGATCAAAAGAACAACATTTTTCGGCTTTTTTGCCTTAAACTGCTGCGGGTACTTCTGCACGTTATAAAACGACTGACTTTCATGTGAAGATTGATCGCTCTCCTGAGCCTGTGTAAGAAATGCAATTAAAAAAGCTGGTATAATTAAAAGATTCTTCATTGT
>CAZOYZ010000362.1:3233-5846 GCA_964584045.1 uncultured Prolixibacteraceae bacterium
TTCATGACCGTCTCGAGGTATTTCTGCGGTCCTGCAATGCACTCGTCCTCGTAATGCCAGATGGAGCCGGCACGTCTGATCGAATCGTTCGGTTCCAGTTGGCCCCATTCCTCCCAAAGGTTTGTATTCACCGGTCCCTGGCCATATCCTCTGGTGAGCGGAAAGCAGTTGTCATAATTGACACCGCCGTCGCGAACACCAAAATAAACCATGAAACGGTTGGCAAAACGGGATGACTCGGAACCGAACCTTGAAAACTTCATTGAAAAAACCTGCTCCTTGTTTTCGCCATCTTTCACCCAATCCGGAATATCCGTACGATTTTTAATATAAAGGTAGTCTTTTTTGGTGAGCGTATTGGTGTAGGGCCATAAGCTCCTGAAATCGGAAATCAGGCCATGACCGCTCTTTGTCACGCAATCGTCGAGACATCCTTTTACGTAATCTTTCGATACCGAACCGGATACTGTGAGCGTTGTTTCATCCATGAGCGGCAGTTCGGTCTTTCCGTAAAAACCGGTATAGAACAAAAACACCCGCGCCAGCAGCGCCTCGGCAGCCCATTTCGTGGCATGTCCTGATCCGGTGATCGTATGATCCCAGGTATTGTCAGGCATCACTTCAACTGCCTTTTTCAGCGACATGGTAATAAACCCGTAAATCTCCTCGGTCGAAGCAGGTTCCGGATAAACATTGGCATCGGCAACAGTTTGCGGAACTTCACTCATTAAAGGCACCTTGCCAAACATCTGCGCCAGTTCAAAATAGAAATAGGCACGAAGAAATAAAATTTCCCCCGTGATCTGAGCCTTCAGTTCCTCGTCCAGGATATTGTCAACACCCGCATAGGCAGTGTTGGCCCGGGATATTCCTTTATACATATTGGACCAGTAATTCGAAAGATCGTTGATATTGTTGAACATGAGCTTGTCCACGGCCTGTGCGCTGGCATCATCCTGCCCGCCCCCTCCGAAACGCTCGTCTGAAGCCAGATTGGCATACATGTAATAGGAATTACCACAGTAGTAATTAACCTGATAAAAGGTATTGTAAATACCGGTTACCAACTGAACCGCATCCTCTTCTGTCATTGGAAAATTACCGGAATTCTTGGATGTATAGCTGGATGTATCAAGAAAGGTTTCGCACCCTGACACGAAGATAAACGTCGGTAAAAGAATCAGAAATAGCTTTTTCATTTTCAACATTTTTCTAATTAAACTGAATGTTAATACCAAGCAAATAAGAGGAAGATGAGGGGTAAGAGCCCAGATCAATACCCGACATCCAGCTTGAATCCTCAAAGCCGTAGCCAATTTCCGGATCCATCCCTGAATAGTTGGTCAACGTAACCAGGTTGTTTGCGCTGAAATAGAGACGGAGCTTGCCAAACGGCGAGTTCCTGATCAGTTTATTAAAGTCATAACCGACGGTCAGGTTTGAGATCTTCACGTAGTCGCCCTTTTCGAGATAAATGTCCGACAGCATCATCCAATTGGTGTAGGAACCTGAATTCAACTTTGGCAGTTTATTGGATGTTCCTTCGCCATTCCAGGTATCATAGACGTCTCTTGTATAATTCTGTAAGGGTGAATCGCCGAATGAGCGGTATGATTTCGCGATCTCCTGACCAAAAGCGCCCCTTCCGGTCACACTGACATCGAAACCTTTATATTGCATATTTAAATTGAAGCCAAGGATGAAATCTGGGTTCGGATCTCCGATCATCGTTCTGTCATCCTCGGTGATCTCGCCATCGCCGGTAGTGTCAATAAAAATGACATCGCCCGGCTGAGCGCCGCTCAGTTTGGCCTCCGTCGCATTCACCTGGGCTTCATTCTGAAAAATGCCTGCGGTCTTATAGCCCCAGAAAAATCCGATTGGTTTCCCTATCTCGCAACGATAATATTCACCGGTTCCTTCACTCAGCACATCTTCAGGCCCGTGAATGATCCCTTCGTCGTTGGCGATGCGCGTTACTTCATTTTTATTGTAAGTCAGGTTCACTCCTGCTCCGTATGAAAAATCGCCCTTTTTCTCATTCCAGTTCAGGGCCACTTCAATTCCCGTGTTTTTCACATCGCCCCCGTTGATGTATGGAGCACCCAATCCATATACGCCTGCAATCGGGGCCCTTACCAGCCAGTCCTTGGTTTGCTTTTTATACCAGTCTGCGACCAGACCAAGGCGGTTTTTGAGGAACCTGGAATCGATCCCGATATTGATTTGCTCGGAAGTCTCCCAGCTTACTTCCGGATTGGCCAGAATACTGGCAATCGCTCCCGTAGCCAGGATATTCTTACCCGGGTCGAACGCATATCCATTGCTGTCACTGAATGAGAATGATGACAGATACTGGAAATTATCAATAGAGCAATTGCCGTTTTGCCCCCAGCTGGCCCTAAGTTTCAGAAAATCGAGCTGGCTTGATCCTTTGAGGAAATCTTCGGTAAGAACCCAACCGGCAGATACAGAAGGGAAATATCCCCAACGGTTACCCCTGGCAAAATTAGAAGACCCGTCGGCACGCATCGTAACGGTGGCCAGGTATTTTTCTTCATAATTATAGTTGATACGGCCAAAGAATGATGCAATTCCTCCCTCATCCCATGG
>CAZOYZ010000363.1:0-1359 GCA_964584045.1 uncultured Prolixibacteraceae bacterium
ACCTGGCAGGCAGAGTTTCCCCGGTTCCCCCGGCTGTTGACGAACGCGTCGAATTGAACCTGCTGGCCGGCATTAAGCAGACCTTTCACATTGTTCCGGTAGTTTAAGATTTCGGCGTCCATCTCTTCCCCGACCTGCGCTTTTTGAGTAAGATCGATCGTGCTGCGGCGTTTCTGGCGCAGTTGATCCATCGCTGACTGATGCGCCTGCTGCAAAGCAGTAATTTTTGCCCTTTGATCTTCACTAAGACCACTTATTTGATTGATACACTGGCCGTTATTTCTGTAAGAACGACCACGGTTGTTGCCTGATACGGCGATCCCGGCAACCAGGATGAGGGCCATAAAAACCCCTGCAAACCTCAAAAATTGATTTGTTTTCATGTGTTTAATATTTAATCATTGTTATCTGTTCCGGCCTCTGCCGTGCCTGTAACCTGGCTTTGGCAGATTGACCTGATCTTCTTCATTAAGTGTTGACCGAAAAATCCCGTACAATTTAGCCTGTTGTTCGGGCGTGCATATTTTCTTCATATCCAGGTAAAAGGCGATGGTTACCTGTTTTAGCTTCCGGTGATTATTACCGATCGCAGTTGCCAGGCTGTCGAGCCGGGCACTATCGGGATTTGCAGTTTGAAGCTCATCGACAACCGCCGTGCGCAGGAAGGACAGATCCGTTTCAATACTCCGCGCAGTCCGGTTAAATGTCCGGTTGATCTCCCGGAACAGGCCGAGCTGATCATCGTCAAGATTCAACTGTTCACGGAAAAAGTGGGTGCGCTGTTCGCCCGGCATGGCAGTCTGCTCTGCGCGCTTCACCTCCACATCTTCCTTTTCGGCGATCTGCTGATAGTAGAACGATCCGATCGTTGAGAGATTGGTCGCCGCAAGGATGACGATGATCCAGATCAGGATGCGTTTGTTATTGCTCGTTTTCATGGCTAAGTAAAAATGATTCAATAGGTTCAGCTTCAAAATCGTTCATCAGCAAGAGATCCTGGTATTCCGGAGGAGTTGACACCGGTACCGAAGCCTGGTTTCCGAGGAGGATACCGCCCGCAATCCCTGCCAGCAGCAGAACCGTGAACAATGCAGGCTGCAACCAGCCCTTCCGGGGGGCCGGAACCGGCGTTGACTGTCTGTCCTCATCGAGCCGGGCTGAGACTCTGGTAAAAAAGTACGGAGATACTTCCGGACGCTTCTCATTCCCGATGAGTTGCATTTGTTCTTTCAGCAGTTCCAAAAAACCCCGGCATCCGTCACATTCTCCGAGATGCCTGGAGATGACCTCCGTTTTTTCCCTATTCAACTCACCGTCGAGATAAAAGATCAGTTCTCTATGGACTTTGCTGCACTTCAT
>CAZOYZ010000363.1:1459-3429 GCA_964584045.1 uncultured Prolixibacteraceae bacterium
TACAGGCAGTTTCTTTTATAACATTCATAAAGCCGGTCCTGCAAATTCCTTTTCGCCCTGTGAATGAGCGATTCGACCGACGCCAGCGACATTTTCATCACTTCAGCGACCTGCCGGTAAGACAGGTCTTCATATTTATTCAGAATAAAAGCGATCCGTTGTTTTTCAGGGAGCTGATCAATCGCCCGGTGCAGTAATTCCTTTCGCTGCAGTTCGGTAATGCCCTGATCAGGCTGATCGTTCCGGCTATGGGAGATCTCATAATGGATATTCCTTCCCCCGGTAAACGTTTCCCCGATCGTTTGCCAAAAACGGCGGTGCTTATTATTACGAACGAAATTCAGCGACCGGTTGACGGCGATCCGGTACAGCCAGGTGGAAAGACGCGCATCTCCCCTGAAATTTCCGGAATTCCGGAAAACCTCCACAAAGACATCCTGCGCCAAATCTTCTGCGTCCTGCCGGTTATGTACGATCCCCAGACAAGTATTTACCACCATTTGCTGATAGCTTTCGACCAGTACACGGAATGATTGGCGGTCACCCTGCTGAAGGCCTTTTATCAGTGCGGATTCTTCCATCCCTTATCATCAACTTTGGTTTTTAGTTGATTTGACACCTAAAGTCCGGAAAACTTGCAGAAAAATCAAAAAAATTCCATATAGTAGCGGACCATCGGCCGGTTTTTGGACTTACGATCGCTCAAAGGTGAGCTGACCCAAAAAACCGACTTCCTTACTCTTCATGTTATCCCGACTTAATCAAATATACGGATTTTGGAAATGAAAATGTTTCGCCGATACAGAATGAACAAACAGAATTTTTGTTTTTGTACCTTTGCGACCGCAGGGAAGACTTCGGGACGGAAGCTGAGTTTCTCACGGTGCAGGGCAAATTTGAAGAAACATGACACAAAAAACAAAAACCAGGTTACTGCCGGTAGCCATGATCACAGGCATCATCATGGGCTTGCTGCTGCCTGAGACAATGCTGTCCTGAATGTCCTGACCCCTTACCTGATCTTTGTGATGCTCCTGGTGCCATACTGCAGGTTATCTGTGAAGGATATCAGGCTCTCCGTGTTACATTACCGGCTGCTGGGTGTACAGCTATTTCTTGCAGCAGCAGCCTACACCGCACTCGTATGGTTCAATCCTTTGTTTGCACAGGGGGCATTTATTTGCTTCTTTGGCCCGACAGCCACCGCTGCCCCTGTGATCACCGCCATGCTGGGAGGTAATATCGCTTTTGTAGTGACCTACAGCTTGCTGAGCAGCGGCACGGTAGCCTTGTTGTCACCATTTATTTTTTCAATGGTTGGAGTTCACACTGAAATGCCTTTTCTCGAGTCCATTGCCATGATCAGCCGGCAGGTTTTGCCCATGATCATCCTTCCGTTCTTTGTTGCCCTGTTCCTCAGAAAATTCCTTCCAAAGCTACATTCGGAACTCAGGGAGCGGCAAAATATCTCGTTTTTCCTCTGGGCCTTTTCGATGATCCTGCTTGTCGGCCGCGCCACCACCTTTGTGGCCAACCAACCTGCCAAAGAAATCCCAAACGAGACAGCCCTTGCGCTGATCGCTGCTTTTGCCTGCGCCATCCAGTTTGTCATTGGGCACAAACTGGGGGTGAAATATGGAGAACCGGTTGCGGCAACCCAGGGGATGGGACAGAAAAACACCGTCCTGATCTTTTGGCTGGCCATCACCTACCTCGATCCTGTTACCTCGATCGCGCCCATCTCGTACATTCTTTGCCACAATGCCGCCAATTCACTGCAGTTGTACCGGCATGCCAGGAAGACGAGTAACAGGGAAGTGCTGTCGGATGTCTAAACAACATCACATTTATCTGGTTTCCAGCAGCTTCATGATCTCGTCCAGTTTGGGTGACAAAATAATTTCCGTACGGCGGTTGAGCGCTCTTCCTTCGGAGGTGGAATTTGGCGCTTTGGGCGAAAACTCGCCCTT
>CAZOYZ010000363.1:3529-5843 GCA_964584045.1 uncultured Prolixibacteraceae bacterium
TCTCCCTTTGAAGAAGAAGCTCTTCTTTTTCGGCCAGTTCATCCCCCTTTTGCTTCATCGCCAGGTTAAATTCCTCGGCCTGGGTAAGATTCTCGTTGACCAGATCATCATATTTCTTTTTGGTATCTGCAAGCGTCTTGTTCAGACCTGTCAGATTCTGCTTCAAGCCGGAAACCGTGTTATTTAATGAATGAATCTCATTTTCTCTGAGTTCCAGGGTGGTACAAAGGCTGTCCCTTTCGTCGATCACCGCCATGATCCGCTTTGACGCACGAAAATTCTCAGGTCTTGGTTCTCCGCAATGATAAAACGTTTTACACGAACTGATCAGCAGGGTCATCCCGCCAATGATCATGATTAGATGCTTTGTCTTCATAGATATTCCTGTTTTTGTTACCCGTGAATTTTTATTCGTTAATTATTCCTGTAATGTCCCTCATGCAAAGTTTCGTGAAACAAAGTTACAAATCGTTTTCTTTTCTGGGTGAATGTTTAATTCATATCTATAGTAACGTGATACGGAACAGAATATTTTTCCGGACATTCGTTTTATTGGCCGGTTACCTCCGAAACAAGCTTCACTTTTTATTTGTTACATTGAAAATTAACGTTCAATCCTGAAAACGATGAAGAAGCTGTTTTATTCTTTTCTGTGCCTGTGCCCGTTCGCGGGTGCAGATGCCCAGGATTTTGCGCGTCAGCAGTTGGAGAACTCTCCGCGTCATCATGAATGGGTAAAGGTGAGATCAGGCGATCGTGAGGTAAACTGTTTTGTAGCTTTCCCTGAAGTTTCAGATAAAGTGCCGGTGGTTATTGTGATCCATGAAAACAAAGGGCTGACAGACTGGGTGAGGAGTTTTACCGATCAGTTGGCAGAGGCCGGTTATATCGTCCTTGCACCGGACCTGTTGTCGGACTACTCTTCGCAATATAAAAAAACATCCGATTTTCCGTCGGCTGATAAGGCCACTAACGCGATTTATGAGTTGGATCCTGATCAGGTGAAGAATGATCTGAATGCGGTACAGGCGTACGCGGAAAAAATGAAAGCCGGAAACGGCAAAACGGTGTCGGCCGGATTTTGTTGGGGAGGGATGCAGAGTTTCCGCTTCGCCACCTATAACGACAGGCTGAAAGCTGCTTTGGTCTTTTACGGCAGCGCTCCCGCATCGTCAGCCGAAATTGAAAAGATCACTGCTCCGGTCTACGGCTTTTACGGCGGCAATGATTCCAGGATCAACTCAGGTATTCCTGAGGCTGAAAAACTGATGAAAGAAGCAGGCAAAACTTACGACTACGAAATCTATCCGGGCGCAGGACATGCTTATATGCGTTCAGGCGATGGCCCTGATGCGTCACCTGAAAACAAAAATGCCCGGGACCTGTCGTGGAAAAGGCTGAAAAAGATCCTGGCAGGCATTTAGTTCTCAGTGTCATTTTGCTGCAGATCCGGGTCGCCACCTATGTACAGCACAACAGGGCCGAGCAGTCCGCTGTCCCTCAACGGCGCATCCCTGGAAGGGCCTTTGATCGTCCAGGTTTTCCGCAGGGATTCGGGTTGACCGGCATCATAAACAAGACGGTTAAACCAGGTGCTTGTTACCTCGACGGTGAGTGTGTTTTCACCGGATTTAATCAGTCCGGTGATATCCGCACGGTAAGGAGGTGTCCATAAGGTCCGGACCGGCTTACCGTTGAGCGACACCACGGCGATCATCTCCACCCGTCCGAGGTCGAGTGTACATGACACTCCCGGCTTCACTCCTCCGGCATCGAAGGTCGTGGTGTAGGTTGCTGTGCCCGAAAATGCTTTTGCTTCGGGCGACAGGTCGAGGTCTTTCCAGGCTTTCAGGTCAACGACCCGGAGAGAGTCCGGCGCATCCCATCCGGCAGGAAATTTGAGCATCCAGGGTTCCGTGAGCGGTATGGACACCGGCAGGCCGTTCTGGTCTTTATACCCATCAACCGTTCGCGGCTGTCCTGTTTGCCGGAATACGACAAAACAGGAACCTGCTTTTGGTAAATCGAGTGTCACCGAGGTCCGCTCCCCGTGACGAACGTGCTTCACCGGCAAAACAGCGCCTGTCACCGGGTCCCAAAGCCCGGTATTCCCGCTGCTGCGGAAATCGAGCGTTCCCAGGAAGCCACTGCCTTTGGGTGCAGAGATAAAATACCAGTCGGCGCCTTCGGCCCTGCGGTGTGTCCATAACGCACCGCTGCCGGTCACATCGGGAGCCACTTGTAATTCCTGTAATGCTTCGGCAAGCGTCATGCCCGAAATGACAACGCCCTTGCCAACATGGCGGAGACCCGG